>CAYRVZ010000168.1:0-6783 GCA_964427815.1 uncultured Saprospiraceae bacterium
AATTTAGTGTACTTAATTGGTTTGGACAAGGAAAATTGAAAAAATAACGATTACATAAGTAAACGTGACAAATAAAACAATCACTATAGATAAATCGCCCAGTGTAATTAGGTTGCCAACTCGTCTTAGTGCAAAAACGTTAAATAGATAAGAAAAAGACTCCATTTTAGCAACTTTAAAATCTTTTTCGTTTATTTTTTTATTCATTGCCAACCTTTTTTTACAAGTACTCGTCTATCGCAATACACACACAAAACAAACTTTACAACCTGTCCACTCAACAGGTTAACACAAAACGCTTTTAGCATCTTTATCGGAAGAAAAAGAACAGACTCATGAGAAGTAACCTTCACTTCTTGAATGTGTTGGGTCTGCCTCTTTTTTCTCCGGTAAGGTTTTTTTTTTTGACGCAAAGTAAGATTAAAACATTGGTAAAGACCAATTTTAGTGGGTTGAAATGTTAAATTTATGCAAATGTGCTATATAAACCGCTTGATGAAGGTTATATATTCGAAAAATAGGTTACATTCGTATTAAATTTAGTTGACTAAACCTACATTGAATAGTTGATGTTTCGAAAGAAGACATATACCGAAGAAGAGCTGATAGCGGGCTGCCTGAAAAATGACCGAAAGTCACAGGAGGCACTTTATAAGCAATTTTTTCCAGTGATGATGTCCATGTGCCTAAAACACACAAGGGATCGAGATAGGTCAATGGAGATTTTGAATGATGGATTTTTTAAGGTTTTTAGTAAAATCCAACATTATCGAAATAAAGGGTCTTTTGAAGGATGGATACGACGAATTATTTACCACAGCATTGTAGATTACTACAGAGCTAATAAAAAACACCAGAACTTGGTCTCGCCTGATGATTTGGTTTTTAAATCAGTGCCTGAAAAAGCGACGGATATTTTGGCGGTAGAAGATTTGTTTACCTTGGTTGATAGGTTACCCAAAACGACGAAAGACGTTTTTATGCTTTTTGCTGTGGAAGGCTATAAACACATTGAAATTGCCCAGATTTTGGGCATCAGTACAGGAACTTCTAAGTGGCATCTTTCTAATAGTAGAAAACTTTTGAAAGAATTATTGCTACAAAGAAAAGATACTAGAACGATTTGACAAAATGAAAGACCAATTAAACAAAGATTTTGGACCATTGGCAGATAAAGGTTGGAGTCAGCTCTCTAAACGACTTGATAAAGAACTACCTACTGCCATTGCTACTCCAAGACACAAAGCAAACTATACTTTTGCGGCATCAATTGTTGCATTGGTTGGCTTGATGCTATTGACTTATTTTCTAACACAATCTACGGATGAAGATAGAAAAGTAAGTGTGTTAGAACCCATTGTTACAAATATTACTTTTAACATACCCGTTGCGCCTATTACCATTGAACGCCCTATTGTAGTGCAACAAACCATAAAAAAATACAGTATTCAAAAAATTGGCACAGCCTCTTCTATGGTCGTTGCGACTCCCAATAACGCAAAGAAACTAACTAGCCTTTTAGTTAACCAAGAAAAAACCTTTCAAGTAGCCACGAGCTTATCAAGACACATGGTCCCCTTACCTTGGGTTGAACCAAAATCCGCAAAACTTGGTATATCTTTGACTAGTAATCCTTCTACAGAAGAAGAATTAGTACCATTGGTGAATAAAAGAAAGTTACCTGCCTTAGGTTTTAACTTTTCCTCTTCAGCTAATGGATTTGTTCAAGGAGCTGGGGTAGGAGGTGGCGTGTCTATGTTATTTTCATTGACAGAAAAATTTAGTATTGAACCAGGGCTTGGCTATGGCTTGATGCGATATAACAACCCTGCTAGTCAGGCATCCAATGAGATGGCTTTTGCTAGAGTAGCTCCTACTCCTCATTCTGATTTGCGTTATCGCTTACGCCAATCTATTGAAATGCCACTTAGTGTACATTACCGACCTGTACGTCAATTGGCTTTGACGGGTGGCTTAGATATTGATTTATTGATATCGCAACGAATGATTTTTGCTAAAACCGAAAGCAGTTTAGTGGGATCTGCTTACGCAAAAAGTTTAAATGATACGGAGATGAATCAATTGAATAGATTCAACTTCGGTGCGCATGGTGGCGTATCTTGGTTTCCAGTCAATGAATGGAAAATAGGTGTTTACTATGGTCAGAAATTGCTAAACCAGACTAAAATCGATTCAAAATTAAAATTCTCAAACCAAACTTATAAGGTGCGATTAGCGCATTATTTTTAGAGTTGTCCTGTTGATATAAAAAATCGGGTCATCCCAATTAGCATAGTCACAAATAATTAGATTTATTTGTGACTTATTTTTTACCTAAACCAATTAGTTGTATCTTATTAATAATAAGAGATATATATACTTTTTACATTAGCATTTTGTGTTTTATATGGCATGATTTTCCAATTTAAACAGAGGTGTAATTTGGTTTTTTCAGAATATTGTTTTACCTTACGGATGAAATTTAATCATTATGTCGTTAGCTAAGCACACAAATACAGGAGTAATTTAGTTAAATCCTTAGATTTAAGTGTGTGGTCAACGAATGATGATTTTTTTATTTCTTAACCACCTTAAATCTTGAGTATGAACATTACCTTTGATGAGCTTAGAAAATTGAAGCACAGCCTACCTACTGGAAGCATTAACCGCATCGCAGACCAATTAAACATTAAAGACCAGACCGTTAGAAATGTTTTTGGAGCGAAAAAGACAGAAAATGGTCAATTAGTAGGTTCTCATTTAGATCCAGGTCCTAGTGGAGGAATTTTTAATTTGGATGCTGAAGCGGTTACGATTGTAGAAGCGGCCTGGAAAATACTCCACGAAACAAACATCGTATCAGTTTAAAACGCTATTCGAACTACCAAGATTAAGAAAAGCAACCTAAGGATTAGGTTGCTTTTTTTTGGATTTAATGGCAAACAAAATAGCTATGTCTCTAAAATTAGCCTACCTTTGTATCCCGTACTAAAAGTGGTAAAGATGAGTAAATATGTGTTTGTTACGGGTGGTGTTACTTCTTCATTGGGCAAGGGAATTATTTCCGCTTCGCTCGCAAAAATCCTTCAATCTAGAGGTTTTTCAGTTACCATTCAAAAGTTTGATCCTTATATTAATGTCGATCCTGGGACGTTGAACCCCTATGAGCATGGAGAATGCTTTGTAACGGACGATGGCGCCGAAACAGATCTTGATCTAGGACATTATGAGAGATACTTGGGAGCACCTACTTCTATTGCCAACAATGTCACCACAGGTAAAGTCTATCAAACAGTCATTAATAAAGAAAGAAGAGGAGAGTACCTGGGCAAAACGGTTCAAGTCATTCCACATATCACAGATGAAATTAAAAGGAGATTTCAACTAATAGAAACAAAAGGCGATTATGACATTGTAATTACAGAAATTGGCGGAACCATTGGAGATATTGAATCTTTGCCGTACATGGAGGCCATTCGGCAGTTTAAATGGGATATTGGTAAGACTAATTTTTTGTTGATGCACTTAACGTTGATTCCTTATTTGACTTCTGCAAAAGAATTAAAAACAAAACCCACTCAACACTCTGTTAAGAATCTGCTTTCTCTGGGTATTCAACCAGATGTGTTAGTTTGTCGTACCGAACGCCCTTTACCAGAATATGCACGTCAGAAGATTGCTCTTTTTTGTAATGTGGCCGTGACATCCGTTATTGAGGCAAGAGATGCGAATTCCATTTATGATGTGCCCCTTTTGATGTTGGACGAACAATTGGATTTAGTGACCCTTAAACATTTGGACATGCCAATGCGAAGCGCTCCAAATCTGGTTGCTTGGAATAGTTTTTTGCGTAAGCTCAAAAATCCAAAAAGAGAGGTTAATATTGCATTGGTCGGAAAATACAACGAACTACAAGATGCATATAAATCCATTTATGAAGCTTTTGTGCACGCTGGGGCAGCGAATGAATGTAAAGTGAATATAAAACCAATTCATTCGGAAAAATTAGAATTTGATACTCCCGATTTTGATAAACTGTTCAATGGAATGCAAGGCGTCATAGTCGCACCTGGATTTGGTAGTCGAGGACTAAAAGGAAAAATCAATGCTATTAAGTATGTGCGGGAAAAGAAGATTCCATTCTTTGGTATTTGTTTAGGTATGCAGATGGCTGTTGTAGAGTTTGCACAAAATGTATTAGGCCTAAAGGATGCCAATACGACTGAGGTAAAACCTGATTGTTTAAATCCTGTCATCGATTTGATGGAGGCTCAAAAGTCTATCAAAAATAAAGGGGGGACTATGCGACTTGGTTCTTATAGTTGTCATTTAGCAGAAGATTCACATGTATTTGAGGCGTATGGTTATGAAGTGATTCAAGAGCGGCATAGACATCGCTGGGAATTCAACAATAAATACCGAGAAGCATTTGCGCAAAGAGGTATGAAATCCGTAGGCATAAATACGAAAGATAATCTAGTAGAAATAGTAGAGCTCGACAATCATCCATGGTTTGTAGGGGTACAATTTCATCCAGAATATAAAAGTCAAGTAGAGTGTCCACATCCTTTATTTGTTTCTTTTGTGAAAGCTTGTATTACTACTCAATTCCAGAAGACAGAAGCACTTCAAAAGTCCTAAAAGACAGAAATAATATTATAATTAAAATCAATGAAAAAGAAGCTGGATAAATTGGAAAGCAAAATTGCCGAAGCTAAATTAGGGGGTGGGCAAAAAAGAATTGACAAGCAACATGCTAAAGGAAAATTGACTGCGAGAGAACGTATCCATTTTCTTTTAGATCCAGATTCTTTTGAGGAGATTGGTATGTTTGTGACGCATCGATCACATGATTTTGGAATGCAGGAAAAGAAATTTTTGGGCGATGGGGTAGTGACAGGATATGGGACGATTTCAGGAAGACTGGTATATGTTTTCTCGCAAGATTTTACTGTTTTTGGCGGAAGCTTATCGGAAACCTATGCGGAGAAAATCGTTAAAATAATGGACTTGGCGATGGAGAATGGTGTTCCGATCATCGGATTAAATGATTCTGGAGGCGCTCGTATTCAGGAGGGGGTCGTTTCGCTTGGGGGCTATGCGGATATTTTTTATAGAAATACCATTGCTTCTGGTTATATCCCTCAAATCTCCGCTATTATGGGGCCTTGTGCAGGCGGGGCGGTTTATTCTCCTGCGATTACAGACTTTATTTTGATGGTTGAACAGACTTCTTTTATGTTTGTGACGGGGCCAAATGTTGTCAAAACAGTAACCAATGAAGAGGTAACTTCGGAGGAATTAGGCGGTGCCTACACGCATGCCACTAAATCGGGCGTGACCCATTTGACTGCGCCAAATGATTTAATTGCACTCGAACAAATTAAACAATTGATTAGTTTTATGCCTCAAAATTGTAACGAAAAGGCACCAGATATACCTTTTCAAATTGAGGAAGAATACCGCCCAAAATTAACAGAAATAATCCCTCCAAATCCCAACCAACCTTATGACATGAAAGAAGTCATAGCTGAAGTGGTGGATAAAGAATCTTTCTTTGAAATTCATAAAGACTTTGCTGAAAATATTGTGGTAGGTTTTGCTCGCCTTGCGGGAAAAAGTATTGGCATAGTGGGGAATCAACCGATGAGCATGGCAGGTGTTTTGGATGTAAATAGTTCCAAGAAAGGCGCACGTTTTGTCCGTTTTTGTGATTCATTTAATATCCCCTTGTTAGTTTTTGAAGATGTCCCAGGATTCCTACCGGGTACCGACCAAGAATGGAATGCCATTATTACGAATGGCGCAAAATTATTGTATGCCTTTTCAGAAGCTACAGTCCCAAGAATTACCATTATCACGCGTAAAGCCTATGGAGGTGCCTATGATGTAATGAACTCTAAACACATTGGTGCAGACTTTAATTTTGCTTGGCCTTCTGCTGAAATCGCCGTAATGGGAGCAAAAGGTGCTTCAGAGATTATCTTTAGAAATGAAATAAAAGCTGCCCAAGATCCTGCTGCGATGCTTGTGCAAAAAGAAGCAGAGTACGCAGAAAAATTCGCACATCCTTATCGTGCTGCTGCTCGGGGTTTTATCGATGAAGTCATAAAACCCGAAGTCACTCGACGTAAATTAATAAAAGCTTTCGCTGTTTTGCAGAATAAAAAAATCGTACGGCCCAATAAAAAACATGGCAACATACCCTTGTAATGCTTTATGACCAAAATCGCCTTCTTATTGGTTTCTTGAATATCCGTGTCCTCCGAGTTCCATCTTATACTTACAGAATGCTCAAAATATTTTCAGGTGGACGCCCAATAACAGCCTGTTTGTCCGTTACTAAAATGGGTCTCTCAATAAGTTTGGGGTTTTCGACCATTGCTTTAACCCATTGACTATCCGTCAAATCTTTTCCTTTATATTTCTCTTTGAACACAGACTCCGTCTTACGAATTAAATCAATAGGTTTGATACCCAGTTTTTGGATGACGGATGTTAGTTCTTTTTGGGTAGGAGGATTGTCCAGATATCGAATGACCTCTATTTCTGTTCCTGCTTCTTCTAGGATGGCAAGGCTTTGTCTGCTTTTACTACATCTAGGATTATGATAATATTTCATGCTTTAGTTTTTCTAAGTAACAGTATAACAAAGGATTTGTTAATTAAAACGGTTAGATAGCTATGTCTAAATAAAAAAGCCACCCAATCTTTGGGTGACTTTATAAGTGATCGCGACAGGATTCGAACCTGTGACCACCTGCTTAGAAGGCAGGAGCTCTA
>CAYRVZ010000169.1:0-6776 GCA_964427815.1 uncultured Saprospiraceae bacterium
TATCCGCAAGGAAGGTTGAAACCAATCTTTCTGCATCTGGCTGCTTTAAATTAACAGCGCATTTGGCATAATAGAGTTCAGCTTCTTTACGCAAGGCATTCCAAGTAGGCTCATTAATGGGATTTTGTCTGCCCACTGCATTTTTAAATTCGTGCTGAGCCTGGCCATAAATCCCTTTTTGAAAGAAATCCATCCCGCGCTTATACGATAAATGTGCCTCATCAAAGACTGCAGTCTCTTGACTAAATAATGTAAAAACTAAGAAAATGGCAAAAATTGCCGTAAACATTGACTTTCTGTACATGGTGCTATTTGTTTTTGCTTAAACAATCTGTATAGGGGTACGAATTGCTGGCGATTTTACCTAATACATATGTATCAACAAACCTTCTCATGCATAATGCGAGGCTAATGAGGTACATATAACTAGTTCACAAAAGTATGAGATTTATTCCTTATAGATGGTGTATTTACCAAAAGTTTAAGATATGAGCCTAAAAACTATTATTTTAGGGTAGATATTGTTTGTCTGGAGGCCTTTATCTGTACACACAGGGATATGCTAGTAAGGTGTCCTGCATGGGATTTTTCTATTCGTCGGTTTGTCCACCCCAAATTTGATATTGCCATGTTCC
The DNA here is from genome assembly GCA_964427815.1 of uncultured Saprospiraceae bacterium. Classification (GTDB taxonomy): domain Bacteria; phylum Bacteroidota; class Bacteroidia; order Chitinophagales; family Saprospiraceae; genus HyVt-613. The sequence continues at coordinate 636 of CAYRVZ010000169.1, forward strand.
TTTTTTTTGATATTTGGACATGAAAACGCCCAAATAAAAGGACAAAGCTCATTCAAATTTGGGGGTGGAATCGCTACCAACACCAAAAAAACAATCAAATCTCAACAAAATTTAGGGTTGAAGCCAAGTCCTGAACAAGTAGCCTAATCTTTTCGCATCCATACATCCCGTTGAGGGAAAGGAATCGAGATACCATTTTTCCGAAAGGAATCGTCTATCCCAAACCGAATATCACTCTTTATATCTTCAATAGAATAAAAGTGTCGAGCCCAAAAGAGCACTTGAAAATGAAGTCCATTATCACCAAATTGTACCAGTCGCACCTTCGCATGTGGTTTCTCAAGTACCCTTGAATGATTATTGGCAACTTCCTCTAATAATTTTTTGACTAGTTTTGTGTCGCTACCATACGCCACAAGCACTTCTACACTAAATCTAGTCCGCGTATCATGATGGCTCCAGTTGATTACATTTTGGGTAACCAATATCGAGTTAGGGACAATCATAGATATATCGTCTCGACCTTTTACGACAGAAGTTCGGAGGCCTATTTGGGTAACTCGCCCGACTCGGGTGATGCCACTTGCTTTGGCACGACGGCCGTTACGAGCCACTCCAGCACTCGATTGCATTTCGACCCAATCCCCAACTTCCACAGACCGTTCAAATAACAACAAAATGCCAGAAAAAACATCATTAAATGTTTGTTGTAATCCTAACCCCACACCCACTAATAGGGCAGCAGCACCACCCCAAAGCAAGGTTAAATTAAGCCCGATCGCACTCAATGCAAACAAAAAAGCAAGCGTATAGATAAAGTAAGATAGCAACCTGTTAATAGCATAGCGGTTTCCCTCATCCAACTTTTTAGATTGGCTTCTCCCATAGTAGCTAGCCAATACGATTTCTGTCATGATCCACCCCAAAATACGAGCACCTATCAAGAGTACTGCTGCCATTAAAATGCCAGAAACCTTTATACTGGCTTCATTAAGATTGAATAGGGTATAATCCAAATGCAACATGTCCAGCAAGACCAAAGTCGCCAACAAGATGACTAATGCTCGGATCTGACCCGTGGAAGTCTTTGTTGATCTTATGCGCTCATCGTCTGTAGGTTTTGAACTAACCGTATTTGTATAGCGATGTTGAATCGTTTCGACCGCAAGCCGAATAATGAAAGAGGCGATTTGATAGACTAGAAAGATTTTTAGAAAAGTGGAAAACCTTAAATCAAACCCACTGTCAAACTCATGAATAGAAAAGTCTAATTCAAAAGCCAAAAAAGTAATCGTCAACCAAACCAAAAAAAGCAAACCCCCAAAAACAAGCGCAAGTCGCTTCTGCTCTTTGGCTCCTAACGATCGACTGGCAACATATCTTGGAAAATAACGCCTTTTTACAATAATGAATAGAATGATCAATGTTAAGGCAGCTAACAGACTCTTTAAGACATAACTCAAAAGTATGTCATTATTCCCAATGGAGAATAGATAAATATTTAATTGGTCGAATATGTTCATTGTCTGGTGTTTCCCTTACTTGATTTTGATACAATAATTAAAGGTCTCTTTGGGTTTTAAAACAAAGTTGCCTATAATTAGACGTTATAGCACGATTTTTGTTTATATATTTGATTACCGAATCCAAAATTAACACTTTTTTCATTGATACCTTGGACTTTCATGAAGCATCTTTACTGCCTGGCATTTTTTCTACTGTTTACCTCTTTGGCTTTTGGTCAGCGAAAAGCCAATAATCTTTTTAAAAATGAGCGTTTTGCGGAAGCTATTCCTCACTACGAAAAAGCCCTCAAAAAAGAAAGTTCTTCGAAAATTCAATCCAAATTGGCAACTTGCTACCGCAAAACAAATGAACTCAAAAAAGCTGAAGTACTTTACAGTGAAATCGTCCAAAGAAAACATTATAATGCTAAAGTAATGCTTTATTATGGTGATGTTTTGATGGGGCTAGGACGATATGAAGCGGCTAAAGAATGGTTTTTAAAATATGCTGAAAAGAAGCCTAAAGACAAAACGGGGCGACTGAGAGCCGAGGCTTGTGATTATGTCAAAACGATTAAACCCTATTTTACTTCCGTAAAATTTATTCCGATTCCATTTAATACAGATGCAGATGACTCCAATCCAACTTTCTATAATGGGAAGATTTATTTTGTCTCTGACCGAAAAGTAGGCTTTAATGTACTCAAACAAAAATCAGGCTGGACGGGTAGAGATTATACTAAGATATATCAGGTTGAGTGGCCTGGCTCCAATGTTTTTTCAACACCTGAAGCGTTACCATTCCGGATTAATAGTCTGAATAAAAATACGGGTAAACCTTCTTTTTCCCGAAAGGGCGATGTCTATTTTACAAGAAATACGAATAAAGCTTCAAAAGATGGTACCTATAAATTACATATTTACCATACTCGATTGTTGCCAAACGGCAAGTGGAAAAAAGCAGAAGAATTGTCTTTTTGTCAGCTAAGTATTAATTATTTGCATCCAGCAGTTTCGGAGGATGGTCGTACGTTGTTTTTTGCTTCCAATCGAAAAGGAGGAGAAGGAGGAATGGACATTTTTAAATCTGAAAAAATAGGGAGTACTTGGTCTAAACCGGTCCCGTTGGGGATGCCTATTAATACGCCCGAACATGAAGCTTTTCCGTATATCCATCATTCAGGAAGATTGTTTTTTAGTTCCAAAGGGCATAATGGGTTTGGCGGATTTGATATTTTTGTTTCAGAACAAAATGACCGTGGAATATGGCAAGAACCAATAAACTTAGGGGCTCCCATTAATTCTAGTAGGGATGATATTGGCTTTTATACAGATAGCTTGATGCAGATGGCTTTGTTTTCTTCTACCAAAGCTGGCAATAATGATGATGTTTATTTATGTCATTTTGATACAGTGCTTACGCAAAAAAATGAACAAGGAGTGATCGACTTAAAGAGCGATTTTGGAAGCACAGCCAATAGTATTGTGGAAGGAGAAGAGGAGGAAAAGGTTGATGTTGACATACCTTCAATTAATAATAGTAAAGTGGAGGAAGATGTGGTGATGGACTTAGTTGAAAGAGAAATTGAACCGGAAGGTTTATCCTCGAAAGAGGTGGATTATGAAAAAGAATATGTGCGATTTGGTATTGATTTATTTGTTGGGGATACCATTATTCTAGTTGCTCCAAAATACGGTATTGATAATTATGAGGTGCCTGTTTATTTGGCAAAACAACTAGATCAACTGATTCCTGCCATGTATTTGACAAAAGATTTAGTGTATAAGATTTATTGTTTTTCAGATGGAGAAGTAGATATTTTCTCGCAAGAGTCCATCGTGGTTAAAAGAGCAGAAGCTATTAAAGAGTACCTTACGGAAAATCGGATTTCAGAAAACCAGATCAAAGTCATCGGAATATCCCCTGATAATTCTGAAATAATCCCTACATTCGCACAGAAAGACCAGATATACATCCTTGTAGAGTCTGCTAACCAGTAATTCTTATAAAAATCAATACGCAATGAACTTGCCAGATTCTTTGTTTTTTGGGGATATAGCCATGAAGTTTAAGACGTGGATTGACAATACTTCCTATTCTTCATACTACATCTTGGTGGATTCAAGCTCTTCGGTCTATTGTTTGCCTGATATTATTGATTTGAATCCTAATATTGATTGGAAAATCATAGAAATACCTAGGGGGGAGGAGTATAAAACAATCATGACCTGTAACCTGATTTGGGAAGAGTTATTCACAAATGGAGCAGATCGATTTTCTTTGATGGTCAATTTAGGTGGAGGCGTCATTGGTGACATGGGGGGATTCGCAGCAGGAACCTACATGAGAGGAATTGATTTTGTACAAATTCCTACGACTTTATTATCCATGGTAGATGCTTCTGTAGGCGGCAAGGTGGCGGTAGATTTCCGTTTAGCCAAAAATATCATCGGATTATTCAAAACCCCAGTGGCGAATTTTATTGATCCAAAATGGTTGCACACACTACCGCAAGAGGAAATATTGAGCGGCTGGGCAGAAATGATTAAACATGCTATGATAGCCGATGCTCCTGCTTTTGAGCAAATGAGTCAGTTTAATACTTTTGAGGAGGTTGACTTCGATTACTGGATTATACATTCTGTTGCGATAAAGTATAAAATTGTTCAATCCGATCCAACGGAACAGCATTTACGCAAAGGACTAAACTTTGGACACACCATAGGACATGCTGTCGAGACTTATTTTTTGGAAAAAAAAACGCCCAAAAAGCACGGCGAATGCGTAGCCATTGGGATGGTTTGTGAAGCATTTATTTCCAATAAGAGGGTAGGGTTGTCCCAGCAAGATTTGGATGCTATTCTTACATTAATCAAAAAATGGTTTCATCCCATCCTTCTCCCACAAAATGATTTTGAGGATATATTAGAAAGAATGTCTAAAGACAAAAAAAGCCATGCGGGTCAGGTGAAATTCACTTTGTTACCCAAATTAGGATCCTATGTTTACGATAAAACACCCTCCAAAGAATTGATTCTAGAGTCGATGGAATTCTACAACAAAGCTATTACATAATAGTCTCAAGGGCATGACTTCTTAATCCGTCCTAGCGTCCTTCGCATCTCCGCGTTCCCCCATGTCCCATCTTCATGCCTTCGCACCATGTCCACACCTCCTCTTTGCGCCTTCGCGTCTTCGCGGTTACCAACCTCCACGTGTTTGGGCACCATGTCCCATCTTCGCGCCTTCGCGTCTTCGCGGTTACCACCTTCACATGTTTCCCTTTTTTAGATATCATTCAACTGTTTCTTCACATCTTCAACCACTCCTTTCTGGGTTTCTAGGTCTCTTTTAGCGGCCTCCTGTTCCTTTTCATTTTTTTCGATGGCTTCCTTTGCCTTTTGGATTTTCTTTTCGTAGTTTTTGATGTCTTTATGGAGCCGTTCATTCTTTTTGATGAGTTTAGATACTTCACCATCTTTTTTCTTGAGATTTTTCTCTGCTTTCTTGAGTTCTGTCCGCACCTTAGTCCGAACCACTTCTTTTTTATATTCTTCCAAAAAGGCAACCACTTTTTCGTTATCCTCTTCATGTTCAGCTGAAAAGTATCCATTCTCGGTTTTGAACCAAACGTGGATTAATGTTTCTTCCTTACCCAGTTTCTCAAAACTCGCAAAAACATCAATGGGGCGACTAGCCAAATCTCCAATAGAAGCACCAAGAGAAGTCAATTCTTTTTGTTTGTTTTTCTTGATACGTCCAAAATTGCCCATATATTCTTTCCAAACACTTTTAGAAAATTTTATATTTTCAGCTACACTTAAAGTATAGGCATTGTTGATACCTTCGCTCATGGCCATTTGGCTTTGCGAAATGTTTTGAGCATTTGCCAGGTAGCACGTGCCTATAAAGACTAGTAGGGTAAATAATTTTCGCATGATTGTGTTTTTTATGATACAAAGAACAAATATAAGTAAAAAATAAAATAGGTGCATTATAGACTCAAAAGACCTCGAAGATAGGGTTTTCCTATTGCATAAGAGGTTGGGGACTTTGAAACTAAAAAAGGTAGCTAGTGTAATTAATATATCTCCTTACGCTGTGTGGGTTAAAACCACTTACGCTCAAGATTTATATACACCATCGATTTAATATACACACTTTCCAAAAGTTACAAACTTTTGGAAAGTTCGACAATCAAGTGACATAGAACCACAAAAAAAAGCCACTAAAAAGTGGCTCTTTAAAAAGTCGGGGTAGCAGGATTCGAACCTGCGACCCCCTGCTCCCAAAGCAGGTGCGCTAACCGGACTGCGCTACACCCCGAAAAAAAACTAAAGAAAAGCGGTGGAGGCGAGATTCGAACTCGCGGTACCTGTTTCCAAGTACGCCGATTTAGCAAACCGGTGGTTTCAGCCACTCACCCACTCCACCAATACTTCTTTTGGTTGCTCCTTATTTCATTAGGAGAGTGCAAAGGTAAGACTTCTATTTTTTCTACGCAAGTATTTTGTCTTTTATTGATAGAATTTATTTTGGTGGGCAAGCTAAAGCGAAACGTTGATAGATGGTAACGTAATACAATTGGGTAACTTTTACATTAGAGGAATAAAATGACAAAATGTCAAATTATAG
>CAYRVZ010000170.1:0-4559 GCA_964427815.1 uncultured Saprospiraceae bacterium
CGATAACAGTTTATTGAATACAATTCCTGATGCTTGGGCAATCAAAGAAAGATTTATACTCTTACCCATCAACAAATGGCAGCAACCATCCGAACGAGTAAATATCGGAGGAATCAGTTGTGATCACACGGATTATTATAATTCTGAAGACATGAGCCAAGAGGTTTTACTACCGATTTCAAAATCTACGGATACAGAATCCTTATATTTGGGTTTCTTTCATACGGGCGCCTATCAAGACGCGATCAGTGGCTATGGCGGGGTCAAACATTGTCTAGTGCCTAGCCCAAAACAGATTATCGTTGAACTCGATGACCAAGGTCAGTTGGTGGATCGTGTTTTTAAACAGGAACTTAATACAGGCGATGTCCTAAAGGAATTGGGATATAAATAACGAATTCGTAGTCTTTTTTTTTATAATAACATGATTTAAAATTGTAATATAAGCGCTATCTTTACGTTTGAAAAAAACATTCTATAACGAGTAACTTACTCATAAAATTAAACAAAATGTTAGATAAATTATTTGACTCATTCGGAGGAGATGTAGCTAGTTCAATTGCAGAAAAAGCAGGCATTCCGATGGATCAAGCTAAATCAATTTTGCCATTGGCACAGGAAAGTATCCAAGAAGGGCTTATGAAAGAAGTAACTGGAGGTAATATCTCCGGTATCATGGGTATGTTCAATAGCGGAAGCGGCATGGGCAGCAATCCAATTTTTGGAGGCATCAAGCAGATGTTCGTTAGTAATATGATGTCCAAGCTTGGGCTACCTACTGGCATTGCGAGCATGATTGGTGGTTTTGGGCTTGAAAATATCATGGGCAAGCTAGGTGGTGCTATTGGTGGCGGTGGAGAAGTCACAGAATCAGGCATCATGGACAAACTTGGTCTTGGTGGCGGTATTGTTGATATGGCCAAAAATGCTGTAGGTGATAAATTAAAGGATATCACTGGCGGATTATTTTAATTCAGTTCCTAATAGAATAAACCCCTACAATTAAGTTTGTAGGGGTTATCTTTTTAAGATAAGATTATCTACAGACTATTGTTCTAATTTCTTACTCAACTCATTTAGCTTCATCATACAGTCAAGTGGCGTCATGGCATTCAGATCCAAGTCTTTTATTGCCTCCAATAATTCTTGCGCTATAGGGTCTGACATTTCAAACATGCTCAATTGCATATTATTGGGCATTTCCCGCAAGGAAGACCTATTAGCTTCTACGGAAAGTGTAGAACCCGATTCAACAGACTTGGTTTCTAATTGAGCCAAGATTTCTGCTGCTCGTTTGACCACTTCCTTAGGCATTCCTGCCATTCGGGCGACATGGATACCAAAACTATGTTCACTACCTCCAGGAATTAACTTTCGCAAAAAGACTATTTTTTGACCCACCTCTTTAATAGAAATGGTATAATTTTTAATTCTTGGAAATTTTTGCGCAAGCTCATTTAATTCATGATAGTGCGTCGCAAATAAAGTCTTCGGCTGGGCTACTGAATTATTGTGCAAAAATTCGGCGATGGACCAAGCGATTGAAATACCATCGTAGGTACTTGTACCCCGTCCTATTTCATCCAGTAATATCAAACTGCGATTAGAGATATTATTCATGATAGTAGCGGTCTCAGTCATTTCTACCATGAAGGTAGATTCTCCTGAGGATATATTATCAGACGCCCCTACTCTGGTAAATATTTTATCAATCATTCCCATCTTGGCTTGCTGGGCTGGCACAAAAGAGCCTGCCTGCGCCATAATACAAATGAGGGCTGTTTGTCTCAACAAAGCAGATTTACCCGACATATTGGGTCCTGTAATCATCATAATCTGTTGTTCTTCATTGTCCAAAAACAGGTCATTTGGGATATAACTTTCTCCGATAGGCAATGTCTGTTCTATAACTGGATGGCGTCCAGAAATGATGTCCAGCGCATACGTATCATTCATCTCAGGACGGCAATAGTTATGTTTTTTTGCATTTCTGGCAAAAGTCTGTAAGCAATCTAAAGCGGCAATTGTTTTGGCGTTTTTCTGAATAGGCACGACATAGTCCATTGCGAAAGTCACTAACTTTTGGTAAAGTCTATCTTCAATTGCCAGCATTTTTTCTTCTGCACCGAGTATTTTTGTTTCTAAAACTTTAAGTTCATCGGTGATATATCTTTCTGCATTTGTCAAGGTTTGTTTACGAACCCAATTATCCGGAATCAAACCTTTGTCTTTATATTTATTCGTTACTTCTAAATAATACCCAAAGACATTATTAAAACCAATTTTTAATTTATCTATTCCGGTACGCTCTGCTTCAGTTGTTTGTATTTCAATTAAAAGGGCTTGGCTATTTTTGACAATACTCCTCAATTCATTTAATTCTTCATCTGCCTTATCTTGAATGACGCCACCTTTATTCAGATTGATAGGCGGTTCAGGAAAAATAGTTTTTTCAATTTTTTCTTTTAGCGACAAGCAAGGATCTAGTTGTTCTGCCATTCGGTGAAGTTGGTCGCTAGAGGTTTGCGCAAGTAACTCCTTCATCGGAGGAATATTACTTAATGCCCTTTGCAACTGAACCAATTCCCTTGGGTTAATTTTTGCTAAGCTTACCTTCGAGATCAATCGTTCAATATCACCAATAACTTTGATTATTTTCTCAATCTCTTCATTGACTACTGGTGTCTTCAACAAGAACTCAACGATGTCATGCCGTTTTTCTACTGCTTCTTGACTCTTAGAAGGTAGGACCACCCACTTACGCATCAATCGTCCACCCATGGGCGAAATCGTATTGTCAATTACATCAATAAGTGGAACTCCACCCGGGTGAGGAGAATACAACAACTCCAAACTCCGAATGGTAAAATTATCCATCCAAACATAATTGTCCGGCATGATTCGCGTAATCCGATTGATGTGATTGGTCCGGGTATTTTCTGTCGAAGAAAGATAATGCAATGCAGCGCCAGCCGCAATTTTAGCCAGCTGCATATACTCAATTCCAAAGCCTTTTAGGTTCTTTGTATTAAATTGTAATAGTAATTGTTCTTCGGTATAATCCTCTGTAAAAACCCATTCGTCCAAGCCAAAAGCAAATATTTCTCCTGCATATTTTTTTTCGAATCCAGCTTTTCTTCCTTTCGGTAAAACAACTTCTGCGGGAGAAAAACTAGCTAGCATTTTGTTAATATAGCCAATTGAACCTTCCGTAACCAAAAATTCACCTGTAGAAATGTCAATGAAAGCCACACCCGCTTGCTCCTTTTTTCCAAAATAAACAGTAGCAAAATAATTATTTTTATTGTGATCCAATAATGTATCGTCGGAAGCTATGCCAGGCGTGACCACTTCCGTGACCCCTCTTTTTACTATTTTCTTTTCTTTTGAAGGCTTTTCTAATTGTTCGCAGATGGCTACTCGATAACCCGCTTTGACTAATTTAGGAAGGTATAATTTAACAGAATGATACGGAAAACCCGCTAGTTCGATATCGACTCCTCCATTATTACGAGCCGTCAAGACGATGCCTAAAACTTGGGAAGCTTTGACCGCATCTTCTCCAAAGGTTTCATAGAAATCTCCAATTCTGAACAACAAAATAGCATCAGGATACTTGTTTTTCACCTTAAAATACTGCTGCATCAAGGGGGTAACCTTACCTGTCTTCTTTGATTTTATACTTTTTGCCACGTTGGTCAGTTTTCTGTAGTTTTACCCGTGTTGGACCCTAAGAATATTCATCTTAGGAACTAAAGTTTAATCCACAAAACACAGGTTCATAGTAAGGTACAAAGATAAGAAAAAATGTTGAATACAAACAGCTAGCAAAACTCAAATTCTAATGCCAGTCTAGAATTGATTTGATTCTTGTGAAAGTCAAAAAAAGCTTTTTTGTCTTTGTACCATCCTATCACTTCTTCTCGTTTCAGAAAACTTGCTTTTGAACTCGAATAACTGGCAAATGAAGAGTGTGGCCAATCTCTTAAATCATCCACAAATCCATGATAAACAGGATTGAAATGGACATAATGGATTAAATTCATAAAATAGGTTTTATTACTTACCTCCTTGCGTTCAAAATTTTGAGCAAACAAACTCCCTCTCCTGGATTGTTGTTTATTCAATGCTTGGGTATAGCTGCTGAACAGCTTAGAAAATTGCTTCGAGCAGTACTTGGCTACCTCATTATACTTGTCAAAGCCTTGAAGCTCCTGAAGTTCTTGTACGGATTTTATCTGTATTACGAAGTGAAAGTGATTGGGCATCAAACAATAGGCAAATGTGTCTGCTATTGGACTTATAAAATGAATATATCGCTTTAAAAAGAAAGAATAATTCCCCTCATTTATAAATAAGTTTTCTTTGCCATTTGCATGGTTGTATATATGATAATAATGATTAGATACGAGGGGGATTCTCATGACATTGGTGTATTGATAGTACAATGAAGCAAATATAGTCTTTTTTTCTAATAAATATTATTTATCCTCGAACTTTTCAAAAGCTTTCTTCACTAGATGTCGAACTTTCCAAAAGTCGGTAACTTTTGGAAAGTG
>CAYRVZ010000170.1:4659-6767 GCA_964427815.1 uncultured Saprospiraceae bacterium
ACTTTCCAAAAGTTTTTCACTTTTGGAAAGTTATACGTACAGTAGGTATGTCGTGCTAGGTTGAACTTCGATGGTAAGTAGTTCTTTTTACAGTCGTTGCGCCGACTAAGCTTTCTTCACTAGATGTCGAACTTTCCAAAAGTCGGTAACTTTTGGAAAGTGGTGGTAGTTGCTTGGGGGTAGTTGATAAACTGGCAATGTCGTATGCTTGAACTTCGATGGTAAGTAGTTCTTTTTACCATCATCAGGCTTGTCATACTTTCCAAAAGTTTTTCACTTTTGGAAAGTTATACGTACAGTAGGTATGTCGTGGTAGGTTGAACTTCGATGGTAAGTGTCTAGAAGTTATATACAATTACAGCGCACCAAACATCCGAGGCAACCAAAGGCTAATTTCCGGTACATAAGTCACCAATAATAACACAGCGACCATTGCGATAAATATCGGAATTAAAGGCTTAATAACCTTTTCAATCTTAACATTCGCCACACTACATCCAATAAACAACACAGAACCGACTGGAGGTGTACATAAACCAATACTCAAGTTCATTATCATCATGATACCAAAATGAATAGGGTCAACACCTAGTTGTTGCGTCACTATGGGTAAAAAGATGGGCGTGAATATTAAAATGGCTGGGGTCATATCCATAAAAATACCCACTACCAAAAGGATAACATTAATTATAAGCAAAACAACCATGGGGTTGTCACTCACCCCTAATAGCACTGAACTTACGGTTTGCGGTATATTCTCATAAGCCATTATCCAAGACAATCCAATACTCGTGCTGACAAGAAAAAGGACAATAGCCGTAGTTTTCACAGATTGCAATAAAACATCCGGTAAATCTTTAGGCGCAAGCTCCCTATAAATCAAAGCTAAAACCAAAGCATATAATACCGCTATTGCGGATGCCTCCGTTGCCGTAAAATATCCTGCTACAATACCTCCGATAACTAGTACTAACATCAACAAACTAGGCACTGCTCTCCAAAATTTATGTAATGCTTCTCGCGCTCGATCTCTATTAATATAGGTCATTAGCAGCAAAAGAACCCCTATAAATCCAATGCTCAACCACTTGCGTAAATGTTGAGGAGCAGATGCACTTATACTATAAAAAATAGCTACTATAAGTCCCAAAGCACCCAATATTTTCAACAAGTTAAAGAGGGCGGCGTACAAACCTTTCTCCTTGTAAATCAACATGGACATGGCCATCAACATAATCACCAATCCTGTCAAAATTCCAGGAATATAACCTGCAATAAATAACGCACTAATCGATACCCCTCCACTCGCTAAAGAATAGACTATCAATACATTGGACGGCGGAATAGATAAACCTGTAGTCGCAGAAGTGATATTTATTGCCGCACTAAAATTTTCATCATATCCTTCCTTCTTCATCTCAGGCCCCATGATACTCCCTATGGCAGACGCTGACGCGGCAGCAGAACCAGAAATAGCACCAAACAGCATATTAGAAAAAACATTAACAAAGGCTAAACCTCCCGTTGCATTCCCAACTAATACTTTTGCCAATTCAACCAACCTCAAAGCAATTCCACCCTTATTCATAATATTTCCCGCAAGGATAAAAAACGGTATCGCCAACAATGAAAAACTATCTAAGCCACTTGCCATCCGTTGAGCATAAGTAGCAAAAGCAGGGACCGTCGCTATCGAGACTAACATAGTCAAGATACCTGAAATCCCGATACTATATGCAATCGGAACACCGATAGCCACCAAAATAAAAAAGCTAATGAGTAATATTAAAATTCCAGTTGCCATGCAAAAATTGTTTTAGTCTGTTTTTCGAGCGAATAAATCACCCAAGCTAAAAAATAATATTAAAATTCCACTTAAAGGCAACACCAAATAAACATAACCCAAAGGCAAATTTAAAGCGGCCGAACGCACCTCCAATAAAAAACGAGTATAGGTTAGCCAGGATCCCCCTATTATTAACACCATCAAAGCAAATAAAGATTCCAATAAAGATATTATTCTTTGCAGAAGATGCTTACGCTTGGTGTTTGAGTTTTGGAGCAACAAATCAATGGCCAAATGTTCGTTTCGACTACTCACATAAGCC
>CAYRVZ010000171.1:0-6766 GCA_964427815.1 uncultured Saprospiraceae bacterium
TCATAGATTCCTTTCATGAACTCTGTTCCAGGATTCCAACCTACACAAATATCATTTTGTGTCTTGTTATCATATTGAACTTGAACACTCTTTGTGTAACGTATTTCACCACCTGTATCACTTGAAGTCACAGTACCAGAACCCAAACTTTCTATCGCTAACGTCTCCCCCATTGGGTTCAAAATTCTAACATAGAATGTTTCTGTGCCGCCTTCGGTTACACGATTTGCATCTGCATTAAAGCAAATATTCACCTTGTCAATACTCTTTGCATAACGCTTCTTAACCTCCTTACCCGATTTTCTGATTTTAACGGGAGTGACCGCAATGGCTAAAGCTTTTATTGCAGAAGCAGCCGTTACTTTCTTATTTAATACGGAATTCACTTCTGTCAATTCGTCCTTTTCAGTTAACAACGCTTTTTTCTCGGTTAACAAACTTTCATTAGTAGCAGTCGTTTCTTCTACTTTAGAAGTTAATGTTGCTTTTTCTTTAGTCAAGCCGTCATTTTGGGAAACCAATTGTGCATTTTGTGCTTTCAAATCGTTCACCTCTTGAACATATTGTGCCAATTGCAAATTCATTGCATCAATGTCTGCTCTAGCTTTTTTCAACTTACCTCCATTACGGATGTAACGCTTGATTTTCTTCTTTTGCTCAGCTAGCTTGGCAATTTGCTCTTCAATTTTTGTGTTTAGTTCTGCATTGTTCGTACGCATTTCGTCCAGCTGGGCAGTCGCTTCATTGAAGTTTAATTCTAACTCATCTAATGCCTCCTTCTGTGCAACATTTTCCGTAGAAAGTTCTGTGTATTGAGTTTGTACCGTGCTATTTTGATTCCATAGGTATCCGCTTAGACCTAATAAAGCAACGATGACAATTCCTGCGGCGGTTAGAAGACCATTATTTGACTTCTTTGATTCAAATGAACTCATATCTCTTTTTTTTAGTTTGTAAAGAATTTCAAGTACTGCTTTTTGGCAGATTTGGTATTAGAACGGCACAGGAAAAAAATACCCTAATAGCCGCCCATTTAATTTTTGACTGTATATTTGTATCTTTGTCCAAACTAGAATCAAGCCAATTAGCGTTCAAACGAAAAAAAAAAGGAACTTTATCTATGAAACCCAACAAAGACGATAGCAATTTTCGTAAAATTCTTCAGGAAGAAACCACTTGGCCTCATGAGTATATGTTCAAGTTCATTGTATTAGCCAATCCAGCTAAAATAAATGCAGTGGAAAGCCTTTTTCCTGCTTTCGCAAAAATCGAACATAAGCCCTCTCGAACGGGTAAATATACCAGTATCACCATACAAATAGTTCTCTATTCTGCTGATGAGGTCATAGGCTATTACGAAAAAGCCGCTAAGATTGAAGGGATTTATGCATTGTGAGAAAGGAAACAATGAACTTATGAAAATAGGTGGTTTGATTTTTGCTATATATTATAAAAATTCAAATTATGAAAATTGCTGTCATAGGGGCTACAGGTCTGGTTGGTACTGTCATGCTAAAAGTATTACAAGAGCGTAATTTTTCGGTAACGGAATTAATTCCAGTTGCTTCCACTAAATCAATTGGCAAGACCTTGATTTTTAAGGGAGAAGAGGTAAAAGTCGTCAGCATGCAAACGGCTATCCATCGAAAACCAGACATCGTACTTTTTTCTGCAGGTGCGCAGACTTCATTAGAATGGGCGCCAAAATTCGCTGAAGCAGGTATCACCGTCATTGACAATTCTTCTGCTTGGCGGATGGATGACAGCAAAAAATTAATCGTTCCAGAAGTTAATGCCCACCTTTTGTCAAAAGACGATAAAATCATTGCAAATCCAAACTGCTCAACTATTCAGATGGTAGCGGCTCTTGGGCCTTTACACCGCGCCTTTGGAATTAAGCGGTTGATTATTTCTACCTACCAATCAATTACAGGCACTGGCGTGAAAGCTGTCCGCCAATATGAAGCAGAAAAGGCGGGACATTCTTTGGCTTCTGGCGAAATGGCTTATCCCCATCCTATTTTTGCGAATTGCTTACCCCATTGCGACGTATTTTTGGAAAATGACTACACGAAGGAAGAGATGAAACTGGTGGAAGAGACCCAAAAGATTTTGGAAGATCCTAGTATTCGAATTTCGGCAACGGCAGTAAGAGTCCCTGTCTTAGGTGGACACAGTGAATCTGTAAATATAGAATTTGAAAAGCCTTTTAAAGTCGCCAAAGTCAAATCCTTATTAGAGAAAGCTCCAGGCATAGTCGTCCTAGATAGACCCGAAAAAAATGAATACCCGATGCCATTGACCGCACATAACAAAGACGATGTGTTTGTCGGAAGAATACGAAAGGATATTTCTTATGATAAAGCCTTGAATATGTGGATTGTGTCAGACAACTTGCGCAAAGGAGCAGCTACCAATACCATCCAAATAGCAGAATATTTAGTAAAAAACAACCTCGTAGGGTGATTTCCATCTATAAAATGGTTTTTTTTTCCTTGTTTTATGTGCGTGAATTGTTTTTTCCCTTAAATTGTGGAGTAAAAATGATTTTTATGATCAGATTTGGTCATATTGAATACCGTAAATGGCCTTTGCCATCTGCTTAAACTACAACGAAATGAAAGACAAATTAGTCATCTGGGCCGAAAATGAAAAGAACGAAAAAGTAATGTTGGGTATCCAATTATTAGCGGAAACTAACAAAATTGAAATATTTATATTTCCAGAACCATCTGTTACCGAAACCTTTGAGAAGGCCATGATGAATGACTGGCGCAAAGGAGAATCTATTCCTTTTCCGGAAGGACATACCCAGATAGAAAGAGAATTATCAATGAGTGAATCATTGCTTCCCGATGAGTTTAAAACCGAAATGGTAGATTTGGTGAATCGAGCCAAAACGGAATGGCATTTTGTCGTGCTTTCGCAAGAACTAAGTCTAAAATTTAAAAAAGAATTAGAAGAGTTAAAAGAAAAGGTAGAGGGATTAACGGAATACAGTTCCAATACATGGAATGAATTAAAAGGATATTGGGGGAAAGTACAAAAGCAGATTCATGAAAAAACGTTGGCCTGGAAACACACCAATGAATTAAAAGATACCACGAATAGCCTTTTTGACAAAATGAAAGTGTTGCGGACACAATTTGAATCAGAACTTCAAGGAAAGTCTATCGAATACAAAGAGCACTTCTCTTCCGCCCTCAATGCTATAGAGGAAAAACTCAAAAATGATGGTCGCCTAAAACCATTGTTTGAAGAACTAAAATCTTTACAAAAGAAATTTTGGGATACAAAATTCGTATCCAAACATCGAAACGAATTAAAAAAACATTTTGATAAGACATTCAAAGTCATCAAAGAAAAACGTTTTGGGGATTCTTCATCTCAGACGGGAAATGCAGTCCAACGCGTCGAAAGCAGAATGAATGGTCTGAATAACGCCATCAATAGAATGCAAAGCTCTATCGGTCGAGATACCAAGGAATTAGAATTTCAACAACATCGCATTGATACAACCGATGGTCAGTTAGAAGCACAAATTCGCCAAGCTAAAATCAACGTTGTTCAAGAACGACTTACGTCTAAGAAGCACAAATTAGAAGACATGCTCAAGACAAAAGAGCAATTAACTTCTCGTCTTGCTTCCGCCAAAATCAAGGAGACTCAACAAAAAGAAGAGGCGGCTAAAAAAGCAGAAATAGCGAAAGCCAAGGAAGCCGTTAAAGCAAAAATAGCAACCGAAATAAAAGCAAAAGATGCTTCCATCTCTGAAGAAGATGTCAAAAAAATGGAAGAGGCCGCAAAAGAAATTAAAACGTCTAAAATAGAACGCAGGGTCGTGCGCAGAGTCGTCTTAGACGCTGAGGCAACTACAGAACCAAAAGCAATAGAGGTTGAGCCGACAGCTAAAACAACTGAGACAACCCCATTAAAAGTAACCGAACCAACTACTGTCGAACCAAAAAATCAAGAGTCTGCGGGTGATGTGTTAGAATCTGTAGTGGATATGTTCGGCGAAGTTTTTGAAGATATAGTAGATTCTGTCAAAGCCGTAGCTGAAGTGTTAGAAGATAAAGTAGAGGACTTTATTGAGGACATAAAAAAGGAAGACGGTAAAGCTTAATTATCAAATAAGCTTACTTGTTTGCAGCATATCATCGATTATGTATGAAACGCGTATTCGTTACCTAGCGTTTAAAAAAGATTATGAAAGCGTACAGAACCCTTTTTATTTAAGCCGAAATTGTGACCAAAAAAATGTTTATCAATGACTTATAAACCGAATGGCGACCAACTCGCAAGAGATGTACAAGCCGCTTTGATTGAGCAGGCCGCTAAAGGGTATTGGTGACGACTCCAATCTACCTATCCACATACACTGGTGTAATGCTTATTTTCAAGTCAACATCCTAAAGGTCTGCCTCGTGCCGAGTGTCTAAGAAAGGTTCGATAGTCAAACTATCTTCACTAGGCTTGGGTTCAATAAAGCCAGGTTTTGGGGGGACAGTTGGAAGTTTCTCTTGTAGGGAATCTAGTTTAAGTGCCTCTTGTAATAGAATAGAGTCTGCGATTCCTGTTGCCTGAGTGTATAGGATTTGGGCACATTTTGCAGATTTCTTTTCGATGTGCTTGGCGATTCTTTCTTTAAGCGACTTTTGGATATACTCTTCTTTCGTTTCAATTTTTTTTGCGCAAGCGAAAAGCAACAGCAGGGCACTAAATATGAATAAGTTTCTATTTTGCATTTTGTAAAATTTCTCTTCTTAAGATGTCTTCAACTTCCTTTCGACGAACCACTAAAATAGAATCCACCAAGCCATCCAATAAAGTTGCTGTTCGGATACTGCATTGTACGGTTAGTGTCTTATTTAACTCAACAGATTCGTTTTTGAAAAGAGAATCTATGATTTTTCTAGTTTTATAATCTTTGGAATAGTTTTTTTGCTCTTCACAACCGACTATACTGACACCCAACAAAATGACAAATATCCATCGCATCTATCGCTCTTTATCTAAATCAATAATCTTACGTTTTAACTCAAACTGAGATCCCAAATAAAGCTTCCGGACGAGTTCGTCGGCGGCTAACTCTTCAGAAGTACCCGTCCGTAATATTTCTCCTTCAAACATCAGATAGGCTCTATCCGTAATGGACAAAGTTTCTTGCACGTTGTGATCGGTGATGAGTATCCCGATGTTCTTAGTGCGCAGTTTTGCCACAATGTATTGAATGTCTTCAACGGCAATCGGGTCAATCCCCGCAAATGGCTCGTCCAGTAAAATAAAATTGGGTGAAGTGGCTAATGCCCGGGCTATCTCTGTCCGACGACGTTCTCCACCAGATAAAGTATCCCCTTTACTTTTCCTTACTTTTCCAAGTCCAAACTCAGAGATCAGACTTTCTAGTTTTTCCTTTTGCTCTGCTTTTGATAAATCAGTAAACTCTAAAATGGATTTGATATTATCTTCTACAGTCAGTTTTCGAAAGACGGATGCTTCTTGAGGGAGATAACCAATCCCTTTTTGGGCTCGCTTATACATGGCCAAATCTGTAATTTCCTCATTATCAAGATAAACGTTGCCAAAGTTGGGCTTAATGAAACCAACTATCATATAAAAACTTGTGGTCTTACCAGCACCATTTGGACCCAAAAGTCCCACTATTTCACCTTGGTTGACTTCCAAAGAAATGCCTTTGACGACCTCTCTTCGACCATATATTTTCTTTAAATTTTCGGCTCTAAGTTTCATTTATCCGTTGTTTTTTTGGGCGCCACCGTGCTATTTGGGGTCCATTTTATGTCCAAGTCCCAGTTGGCTCTCAATTTATCTAACGACTTAACGAATACACGCTCAGGTTGTTGACGTTGGAGGTAATTACCACCATCCCAGATGCCATTTTTATTTTTATCTTCTATTAACTCCACAGAATACTCTCCTGGCGGCATTAAACTCCAAGTGATTTCCCGTTCATTGGGCAGTAAAATTTTCTTGCTGATTGCTTTCTTTTTTTGCATAAGCTTGATGACATATTGCTGAGTCGAATCTGGAGGCACGATATCCAATAAAATATTTCCAAGTTTTCCGATAGGGATAATACTTAATTTTTGCGAAAGCGTATCTTTAAATTCCTGCCCATTGATTCCTTTTATCCCTTTCGGAAAAAGAGTCAAATCATAAGAGACAGATTCCTGCCAAGGATGATTAAGGATTAAAACGGTCGGATCGTCTTTCTTAATATTAATCTTCATGGGTAGGGCAGTGTGTGTGCTGTCTTTCGACAAAATAATCAAACTATCCTTCCAGTCCTCAATCGGTAAGTTCATTTTTAGTTCAATGGATTTTTTGGGGTGTACACTACCTGCAATATTTGTAACTATTTTTAATTCTATTGCTGAGATATTTTTTAGTTTTGATTTTGGACGCAAGGAAATCGTGTCTAGAATTTCATTATCAACAAGTATTACTAACTGAGAAGACGAGTCCACTCCTGTGTACCAGATTTTGATAGAATCCCCTTGCGGTAAAAATCGAAATTCATCAATATTTAAGGGTTTAAAGGAGGGGTTTTGTGGGGTTTCGTTAAATTCTAATGAGCGTATGCCATTAGCTTGAAAAGTTTTGCCTTTTAATTTTATAGGGGCGATTTCAGAAGATAACAAAAACGTTAATTTTGGCGTAGAATCATTGACAATGACGGGGTCTGCAAGAAAGCCCATTGGCTCATCAAATTGGCTAAACTTAAAATCCGAATCCCCATCTT
>CAYRVZ010000172.1:0-6742 GCA_964427815.1 uncultured Saprospiraceae bacterium
TAAATTTAAGCGAATGGTAACCTCTTCATTTGTAGGGTTCGGAAATAAATCTCCCTTTTCTGCTTGAAGAGTAGGCACAGGCATCATCTTATAATTTGCTGCGGCACAAGTCTTCTCTAGGATATAATGCTTCTCTACTTGACTATTTTGCAGTTCCCATGAGCCATCCCAAAAATTAATCATCGCAAAATTTCGGCTACTGGTATTATGATAACTCAAGTTCAATGAAACGGGTTCACCATTAGCCCATTGAAAATAACCATTTTCATCTGTAAGCCCAATAAATGCTTGAGTATTGCCGATGCTAGATCGTATCAATGTATTTTCTTCCAAGGAAGAAACGGCTGCCAAATAACCGCCAAGTGCTTTAGTGTGTACATCGGCATTATGCCAATTAGCTTTGTCTAAGGAAATATAAAAGCCATGATTATTAAGTTCTCCTAATTTTGAAAATCCACTAACAACGTCACAGCTTGGGACAGTACCAGTACTAGCTCCACAGTTTTTCTCCATAACAAACCGTTTAGCTACATGTCCATTTTGCATTTCCCAATTTCCGTTCCAAAAATTAATCAAAGCATAGTCTCTAGAGTTGGTATTATTATAGACATTATTTAGTGAGATGGGCTCCCCATTACTCCACTGCAAATTGCCCTCCGAGTTGGAATCATGCAGCCCAATAAAGACTTGATAATTACCGATATTAGATTTGATGAAGGTATTTTCTGCACTAGTACTAATCGTTGTTAAATATCCTTCATGGCTTTCCGCCAAATTTTTGGCATGCACCCAATTATATTCTCCGTCTGACAAATAATAAGAATGGCCTTCATGGCTTCCTATTTTTGTAAAGCCCGTAATCTGTCCACAGTCCCCTCCAGAAGAATTATTTTGAACAGTAACAACAAACGAACATTGTTCCGTATTGCCACACTGGTCCGTAGCTTGGTAGATAATATTATAAGTGCCTACAGAAAAATTAGTTCCTGGCGTAAAGTTAGTAAGCTGCTCTATACTCACGTTGCTACTAGCAGTACAAGTTGTTTGCACCATTGGCAAATCCCAATTGACCAGCGCCGAATTTCCACCAGTCATGATGTTAATATTCTGCGGGCAATTGATTGTTAAAATACCGCTTCCTATGTCACTGCAAGCTTTCTCCATCACAAAGTATTTTGTAACAGTGGGTTCTAGCATTTCCCAAGTACCATTCCAAAAATTCATAGAAGCATAATCCCTTAAATCGGAATTATTATAGCTCAAGGCAATCGAAACTGGCTCGCCATTCGCCCATTCACCAACCCCTTCATTTGCACTATCATTAAAACCAATATAGGCTAGTTTGTTATTCAATCGAGTCCGAATAAATTCATTCTCATTGCTTGTTGTGATGGTCGCCAAGTAGCCACCCTTTGCTTGTACAAATGCATTTGCTTCGTTCCAATTTAGGACTTGGTTGGATAAGTAATAACCATGTCCATTCAGCTCGCCCATTTTGTTAAAGCCACTGATTGTATTACAGCCTCCACCACTTCCATTTCCTTGAGGAATAATCGTCACTGCCGTTTCATCATCCTCGTTAGGGATTGAACCATTGTTATTATTTGGGGCGGAATCCACATCTGGTTCCGTAGCAGCCGTTACTTGCGCAAAAACAGTAGTCGGGATATCGGCTTCTAACACAGCAGTCACCGTCAGGGTACGAGAAGCACCTACCGACAACTTGCTCAAAGACCAGAAGCCAGATCCAGCTTGATATGTACCTTCAGCGGCTGAATGCCCCGAATAAACAAGACCTGAAGGCAATTGAAATCTAGACTGAATGTTGTGTGCATCAGAAGGTCCGCTATTGGTCAAGGTTAAATTAAAAGTAACGGGTGTATTCTTTGGAACCTCCGTAGCATCAGCACTTAGACTTAAAGCTAAATCAATTTGGTTAGGGTTCGTTCCATTACCGATGGTCACCACCACTCTATCAGCTGTTGTAAAAAACAAGCCTTCATTATTCAAGTGCTCAAGGTCTTTACCGACGAATTCAAGTACATACGTTCCTTGCTGACTAAAATTAGCCGTGGTTGAATAGCTGTTTTGATTAGAGAAAGAAACATTTCCAGGCCCAGATACTTTTCTCCAATGCGTAGAGATACTTGGATTGGATTGCAGATCTTTTTCGATGCTTGCAACCAAAGAAACAGGTTGATTTGCGTTACCCGTTTTATCCGGTCCCGCTTGCACACCATATCCTTTATAACTAGAGGCCCAAGGAAAGGGAGGTGTTTGTGCCGCAGGGAAATAACGCCTTAAAATCCCAAAAATATTCGCTGTAAACCTAGGTCTATCGTCATGTCCACCTGATAGATTATGAATCATCACTTTGGGGCCATCTAATTGATTAAAACCAGCAAATTGCGTTTCTGAATCTGTTAGTTTATCATCATAACTAGTTAACAATAATGTGGGGCCATGAAAGCGTTTTGCCGCCAGTACAGCATCATAGTATGGCATAGCCTGCAATAGATTATTTATAGTAGCATTATCTCCCGTCACCATCGGAATATTCAAATATCCAGGAAAACCGCTAGGGTGCCCTTCGATTAAACCTGCGTGATTACTCATAGAAGTACTGGCAATCGCTAACACATCGACCCGATTATCTATACCCGCCAATAGTAAGCCCAAACCACCGCCTTGGCTCTCACCCACTATCGCTATTTCACTTCCATTAAAATCATTTCGGGTAACCAAATAATCTATTGCTCTGATTCCTGCTGTAATGGAGTGTTTGTGATAATTCAAATCTCTATTGGACGGATCGTCCGGACTATAAGCATTTGGATCCGAAGAGGTTACAGGCGCATTGTGAATGCTTATTGCCAAGACAATACAATTTGTTCTTTCAGCCAATTCATATCTTCCTGAAATCGGTCCTGAACCATAAGCAGGCATTTCTACCACGGCAGGAAAAGGTCCAGCGCCCTTTGGTACATGCAACCGACCATATACTTTTCTACCGTCTATATTGCCAAGTTGGACGGTATAAGTATTGGAATAAGATGTACTAGAAAGTGGGCTTACCACAGGATTCATAGGAACCCCATTCAGTTCATTTTTTACCCCATTCCAAAATGAATCAAAGTCACCTGGCTCACTTCCGTAAAAACCAATTTCATTGGCGCCTACGATGGCAGCGCCTCCCGCAAAAGACCAATTATTTTTCACAGCAATGTGCAAAGCGCCAGGCTCGTTACTCGTATATGAAATAGTTTGTGTTTGATTCGGTGCTAAATTTAACTGACCCGTCTTAATCGGATCCAAAAACTTACCTCTAGTTATTTCGTAGGTAACCGTTGCACTTACATTTGAATGAACGAGAAAATTTACAGATTCTCCCACACTATAATTAGCATCAGGATGATCTGTCGTAATCGAATATTGTTGCGCATTTAGAGAAATACCTATCAAAAGGAACCCTAATACACTTAGGAGTGTCATCTTCAAATTCATGGGATTTATTTTTAAGAGGCTAATATTCTATTTAAGAGTAGAAACCTCTTGAACAATGTTTATGGATTAAAAAAATTCTTCTTTTGTTCTTCCTTCAATTTAAGGGGGTTGTACTTTATTAGGAACACATTCCTATCCTAAAAAAGTAGTACCGAAGAATAAAGTATTACAAATATACTCCAAAACTGTCCATTTAACCAACAAAACGCATCCCATTTGACAAAATTACAATATTTATAGTAGATGTCACCTTATAAAAAAAATACATTTGTAATTGGCTATTAATCTATCCAATCCACACAAGAATCCAATGTGTTCCTTTTTGCTTCACCTTGCGCCTCTTCCACATAACCCATGAAGAAAAAACCAAGACACCTCTCCCCTTCATTCATATCAAAAAGCTTATGTGCCATTTTACTGGCTGGCGGTGTGCCCCAATATGCACCGATATTATGCTGTGCAGCCGTCAACCACATATTCTGAACCGCCATGGCTACTGCAGCAATCTCCTCCCACTCTTCAAGTCGTTTGGAAGGATCTCGCTGCATACAAATGGCAACAACGGCAGCAGAAAGCTGACCTTTTTCTATAATTTTTAGATATTTTTTTTCCTTAAAATCCTCTTCAGGAGTATTTTTTTGATAAGCTTTTGCAATAAAATCTCCCACTTTTTCTGTCGCATCCCCCTGAAAAACTTTAAACCGCCATGGCTGTGTATTCATATAGGTAGGCGCAAAGGTGGCATTTATTAGAATTTCTTCTAGCACCTCCTTTGGTATAGGTTTAGCCATGAAAGAAGGTGGATATTTGGATCTTCTTCCACGAATAATATCAGTCAAATTTTGAGTTGTCATTTTTTTGTTCTTTGTTCGATTGATTGCTCAACCACCCAATTTGTCATTTGTTCATTCGAACTTAAATTGATTCAAAACAACCTTTGCCGTAATCCAGATTATCGCTCGAAAACAACAGTCGCTTTCATCAGCCCAATCATAGAAACTGCATCGGTAATCTCCCCATCCATGACCATCTGAACGGCCTCCCTCAAGGGGATTTTTTTCAATACAATATCCTCTGAATCCTCTAACTCCTGCGCACCGATAGTTAAGTCTTGCGCCAAAAATATTTCTCCATACTCATCCGTAACAGAATTAGAGGTGTGAAATTGCGCAATTCTCTCCCACTGGGCTGCGACCAAGCCTGTCTCTTCTTTAAGTTCTCTTTTTGCCGCCTCTAATGGTGTCTGACCTTCCGGACAACCTCCTTCAGGAATTTCCCAGGTGTACTGGTCAAGAGTGTATCTAAACTGTTTTACTAACCAAATATTCCCCTCACTGTCAATAGGTACGATACCAATGGCCTTATTCTTAAAAGAAACGACTCCATATATACCTGGGTTTCCTGCAGGATTGGTGACCTCCCGATGCGTTACTTTTATCCAATCGTTATCATAGACAGTCTCAATTTTCTTAGTTATCCAAGGTTTTTTATCCATATATCGATGAGCTTGCGCAAAAAAGCCCCGAAGCCAATAGCTCCGAGGCCATATATCTGTTATAAATTTGTCCCAAATCAATCGCCAAACCAAATAGGACAAACCGAAACTCATGCCACCAAAGAATAGTTAGGATTTGCGGTCCAATAAACTATATCGTATCAGTATGATATAAAGTATCTTTTATTCGGTAGAATTCTCAGGGATAGTTTCCCAGAAAAAATACTTTTGTATCAAGCAGTAAGCTCATAACAGACTTCAGAAGTATGTTGTAATAGTTCCAAACAGTCCGTAGGTATTATTAATACGAACTTAATTTGGAAAAATTGTTTGTCGAAGGATTATTTGAAATATAGCTACACACCTTTATTCAAATACAGTTCAACAAGATTGTAGTTTTCTCACCACAAAGATAGAAATAAATAGGATGAGTTGGATATGCTTTTTTTAAACAGGTTTTCCACAGAGTAGCCAACAGTAGGTACATATATAATAAACAATAGTACAAGTCATTACACATTACAAATAATAACATTGTTAATAACCTGTATTTGCTCACCTGTTTACTTTACTAAACAAGTGCTCCAAATTTGGGTCAATAAGCAAGTCAAAATATTGCCGTTTACAAAGAGTTTTCTAAAAAACGGGATTTATTTCTTTTAAAATAACAGTCCATAAAAATCAAATCCATAACTTTGGCTTCCCACTCATTTCCCGTAAGGGGTTAAATCAAATCCTATGAAAGATATAGACATCGCCAAAAAAGCTAAGCCCAAAAATATAAAAAAAATAGCGGCCATACTGGGTATCAAACCAAGTAAACTAAGACAATATGGGAATCACATTGCAAAATTACCGCTTGAATTAATCGACGAAAAAAAGGTTAAAAAATGTAAATTAATCTTGGTTTCTGCCATCTCTCCAACACCTGCTGGAGAAGGAAAAACAACTGTGTCTATTGGCTTATCCGAAGGCATGAATAAGATCGGCAAACAAACTACGGTTGTCCTTCGGGAGCCTTCATTAGGCCCTGTGTTTGGGATTAAAGGAGGAGCGACCGGAGGCGGGTATTCTCAGGTACTTCCGATGGAGGAAATCAACTTACATTTTACGGGAGATTTTTCGGCTATTGAAAAGGCCCACAACTTATTATCCGCACTGATTGATAATAATATCCAAAGTAAAACGCGTTCTTTAAATATAGATCCAAGAACCATCGCTTGGAAACGGGTGATGGATATGAATGATCGCTCCTTGCGGAATATTATCATTGGGTTGGGTGGTCGCACTTCGGGTGTGCCACGAGAGACGGGTTTTGACATTACAGCCGCATCAGAAATCATGGCGATTTTATGTTTGTCGAAAGACATATCCGACTTAAAACGACGTATGGGCAATATCTTTATTGGATATACTTACGATAAAAAGGCAATTTATGCTAAGGATTTAAATGCACAAGGCGCCATGGCTGCATTGATGAAGGATGCCATAAAACCTAATTTGGTTCAAACCTTAGAAGGCAACCCAGCCATCATTCATGGAGGCCCATTTGCTAATATTGCGCAAGGAACGAATTCCGTTATTGCCACAAAAATGGGCATGAGTCTATCCGATTATGTTGTAACAGAAGCAGGTTTTGGAATGGATTTAGGTGCAGAAAAATTTTTGGATATTAAATGTCAGTCGGCAGGGCTTTCGCCAAAAGCTTTGGTGCTAGTGGCAACGATTCGAGCATTAAAATAT
>CAYRVZ010000173.1:0-6719 GCA_964427815.1 uncultured Saprospiraceae bacterium
AGCAGATAATAATGGCATCAACTACACCTCCATCAATCATTTGTCTCATTTGCTGAATCTGCAAAGAATCATCCAAATTAGATTGAGTAATTAGAATATCATCAACCATACCAAGCGCTCTCCATTTTGGAAGTACAACTTCCATTAAACGCTCCATAGCACCTTTACGCCAAGTATTACCAGCATATGTACTAGCATAACCAATCGTCCAAGGTGGTGGATTTGGACTCTTCCAGTCTCTCATGACTGTTGGTCCCAAAGGTTGATCCTTATCCATATAGTCCATGTTGTAAACATAGTCTCTCATGTCTTCAGGAACATTCTCTAAACATTCTTCACATAATTCTTGCGCATAAGCATTGCTAAAAAGAGTAAAAGAATAAGTTATTAGAATTAGAAGATAAATGTCGATAGATTTTTTCAATTCTGGGTGTGGTAGTCAAGCTAGTTCTTTTTTCGAGTTTGGGTTGTGTGATGATGATGCAATTCCTAAAGACCCAGCATATTTAGATGAGTTGAATTCTTCAACTTGGATAGCAAAAGTTTTAAACGAAAAACGCATAGGCATATCGTTTTATCCAATTGACAAGTGTATTGCTCTGAAAAAAAGTAGTGGAAAACAAGATAAAATTTGTGATGGATTATTGCTTTACACTAATAAATTAATTTTTGTAGAACTGAAAAGCCGTAAATCAAGGAAATGGTTTCAAGAGGGGAGGGAACAGCTTACAAGTACGATCAGACACTTTGTAATCCATCACCAATCAGCGAAATACACAAGCATAGAAGCTTATGTTTGTAATAATCAAAAACCAAGATTTCATAGTGGACAAATGAGTAATATAAATCAATTTAAAGAGGATACTGGCTATATTTTAAAGAGTGGTGAAATAATTACTATTATCTAAATACTACTCTCCAAAACTGTTTAACCCTTCAACCGTTCTAAATGTGTGAACAGAAGAGATAGCCTTAATTTTTTGCGCAAGCTGACCCGAAGACGACTTTGGAACATGACCAAGGTCTATACTTCTTTTCAGTTGACTAGGTTATTCAACAAGCCTATTCAGTGGGGATTGCCGATTACGGTGGCGATAGAACCTACGACCGCTTGTAACCTCCGCTGTCCCGAATGCCCAAGCGGGTTGCGTGCTTTTACTCGGAAAACGGGCAACTTGGCTCCAGATTTTTTCCGCAAGGTCATGGGTGAAATAGGAAAAGACATCAATTATTTAATTTTTTACTTTCAAGGAGAGCCTTACATCAATCCAGACTTCTTAGACATGGTACAATTTGCTTCCGCCAAAGGAGTTTATACCATCACTTCTACAAATGGACACTTCCTTTCGGAAAAAAATGCAAAAGCGACCATTGAGTCTGGGCTGGATCGAATCGTTATTTCTATCGACGGGACGACTCAAGAAGTCTATGAACAATATCGAAAAACGGGTACATTGGCAATGGTTTTGGAAGGAGCCAAAAATATCGTCCATTGGAAGAAAGAACTAAAATCCAAAACCCCGCACATTGTTTTTCAATATCTAGTGGTTCAGCCCAATGAACATCAAATCGAAGATGCCAAAAAACTGGCTGATGAAATTGGGGTCGATGAAATTAAATTCAAAACAGCCCAAATTTACGATTATAAAAACGGAAACCCCCTCATTCCTACGATAGACAAATACTCGCGTTACCGCAAAAATAAGTCGGGGCAATTTGAATTAAAAAATGATTTGAGTAATCATTGTTGGAGGTTATGGCATTCTCCGGTGATTACTTGGAATGGTCTGGTGGTGCCTTGTTGCTTTGATAAAGACGCCACTCATCAACTAGGTGATTTGCGAGATACTGCCTTTAAGGAAGTCTGGCAAAACGCTGAATATCAGCAATTTAGAAAACAAGTCATCATCGGACGAGATCAGATAGATATTTGTAAAAACTGCACCGAAGGAAGTAAAGTCTGGAGTTAAAGCCCATTTTTCAACCAAAAGCCTTGTTGATCGTTATGTTTGCGTTAGATGAATGTTCCGCACTAATCTGTGGGGCTATTTATCACTTTTTATCATTAAAACCAAATACTATGGCTTTCAAATTACCCGATTTACCATACGATTTTAAGGCATTAGAACCCCATATCGATGCATTAACAATGGAAACACATTACACAAAGCACCACAACGGATATACCAACAATCTGAATAAAGCGATTGAAGGGACAGATTTAGAGGGGCAGTCTATCGAAGAGATCTTAAAGAATATTTCGAAGCACTCTGCGGCTGTTCGTAACAATGGAGGTGGTTTTTTCAATCACGCACTTTATTGGTCTGTGATGTCTCCAGACGGTGGCGGTGAACCAACGGATCGCATGAATATCAAGAAAGCGATTGACAGAGACTTTGGTTCTTTCGCTTCTTTCAAAGAAGAATTTGCAAAAGCAGGGGCGACAAGATTCGGGTCTGGATGGGCTTGGTTGTGTGTAGATACAGAGGATAAACTATTTATTTGTTCTACGCCGAACCAAGATAACCCGTTGATGGATTTATCTGCTTGCAAAGAGGGAACCCCAATTTTGGGCATGGATGTATGGGAACATGCCTACTACTTAAATTACCAAAATAGAAGAGGTGCGTACATCGATGCATTCTTCAATGTAATCAACTGGAAAGAAGTAACAGTGCGTTATAACGATGCCAATCCAGGCGCGTCTTCTTTCTAATGACAGAGATAAAAAAGGCTGTTTCTTTTGAAACAGCCTTTTTTTGTGCATAATAACACGACAAGAAAGACGCACCCTAAACGAGCAAGCTTATTTATTAAATAAACCTAATTTTTCTTGCTTTTCTCTTAAAAGGAAATTACCTTTGCACTCCTTATAAAGGGCGATTAGCTCAGTTGGTTCAGAGCACCTCGTTTACACCGAGGGGGTCGGGGGTTCGAATCCCTCATCGCCCACAAAAAAAAGCAGCTCATTGAGCTGCTTTTTTTGTTTCTAATTCCATTCCGTTTAACTTACTGATTTAAGTATTCTATTGCTGAGGCTACTACCTTTTTACTATTTCCCACAAAGATTTGATCCTCAATCAAAATGACGGGTCGTTTTAAAAAAGTATATTCGGATAAGATGTACTGCTTAATAGCTACTTCTGATAGTTCTTTGTCTTTTAGTCCCAGTGACTTGTACTTCATTGCACGACGACTAAACAAAGCCTCATAGCTCCCTGCCATTTCTTTCATTTCGGCTAGCTGTGCAGAAGAAATCGGTTCTGTTTTTATATCTTGTAATAGAAATCCATGTTTCTTGGCGTCTAGTTCTTTTAAAATCCGTTTACAAGTCGAGCAGGTGGACAAATGGTATATCTTTCTCATCAAAAATGCTTTGCTAAATAATTCAATACCCCTACACCTCTTTCATACTCAAACTCACCCGACGACGCTCAATATCCAACTCTACAATTCTAACCATTACCTTTTGGCGCAAGCTTATCACATCCATCGGATTATCCACAAATTTATTAGCCAGCTGAGAGATATGCACTAATCCATCTTGCTTCACTCCAATATCCACAAAGGCTCCGAAATTAGTGACATTAGTAACAATCCCTGGCAGCACCATTCCTTCTCGTAAATCTCTAATGCTATGTACATTTCCAAATTCAAACACCGTTGCTTCTCCACGTGGATCTAGTCCAGGCTTTTTCAATTCACTAATGATATCCTCCAAGGTTGGACGACCTAGTTCTGCTGTAATATATTTTTTAATATTAACCTTTGAGAGTAATTCTTCATTTCGAATAAGTCCTTCTGTCTCAACCCCTAAGTCCTTTGCCATGCGTGCTACAAGGGCATACCTTTCTGGATGTACAGAAGTGTCATCTAACGGATCATCTCCTCGACGTATGCGTAAAAACCCTGCTGCTTGCTCAAAAGCTTTCCCACCCAATCGGGGTACATCTTTCAAATCTTCTCTGGATTGAAAAGCTCCATTATCCGTACGCCAATCGACGATATTTTTCGCAATAACAGGCCCTAGTCCAGAGACATACGTTAAAAGGTGTTTGCTAGCTGTGTTCAGATTTACACCCACCTTATTCACGGCAGATTCTACGACTCTATCTAGACTTTCCTTTAATTTACTTTGATTAACATCATGTTGATATTGACCGACTCCGATAGATTTTGCATCAATTTTAACTAATTCCGCAAGGGGATCCATCAACCGTCGAGCAATAGAAACTGCGCCCCGTACCGTTAAGTCATGATCCGGAAATTCTTCTCTCGCAATCTCCGAAGCCGAATATATAGAAGCCCCACTTTCATTGACAGAAAAGACATCCACTTTTCGGTCAAATTTTGTTTGTTTGCACAATGAAACTGTTTCTCTTCCTGCCGTGCCATTACCAACAGCAATGGCATCTATATCATAGTTTTTTACCAAGTATTTTAATTTACTTTGGGCTTCCGTCCATCTTATTTGGGGAGGGTGCGGATAGATGACTTGGTTGTTGACAAGATTGCCATTAGAACTCAGCACCACGACTTTACAGCCCGATCTAAAGCCTGGGTCAATACCCAAAATACGTTTTTTACCCAAAGGCGCTTCAAGTAATAATTGGGATAAATTTTTCGCAAAAACAAGAATGGCTTCTTCATCCGCCCTCATTTTGGATGCGACACGGGACTCCGTCTCTATAGCAGGCTTTAGCAAGCGTTTATATGCATCTTCAACCGCCAAAGCAACCTCTTGGGCCGCTTCATTACTACCTTTGACATACTTGGTCTTCAGTCGATCAATGGCTTCCTCTGACTCTGGTTCAATATACATCCGCAAAAACCCTTCCTGCTCCCCACGTCTAATCGCTAATAAACGATGCGAAGGACAATCCATTAAAGGCTCTTCGAATTCAAAGTAATCTTTGTACTTCTGAGCCTCCTCTTCTTCCGATTTTGACTTGACTGCTTTTGAGCGGATGGTGGCGGTTCTTTTGAAAAATTGGCGCAAAATATTTCTGGTTTCTGGATCTTCATTCACCATTTCTGCAATAATGTCTCTCGCTCCTTGCAATGCCGCTTCAGTCGAAGTCACTTCTTCAGTCAAAAAACTTTTTGCCCAAGCGGCCACATCGCCTGACTGTTGCAATAAGAGTTGGGTAGCCAGTGGCTCCAATCCTTTTTCCCGTGCCGCAACCGCACGAGTTTTGCGTTTTTTCTTGTACGGTAAGTAGAGGTCTTCTAGCTCCGTTAATTCCCAGCTTTTGTCTATTTGCTTGCGCAAAACTTCAGTCAGTTTGCCTTGATCTTTAATGGTTTTGAGGATAAACTCTTTTCTTTTAGAGATTTCCACGTATAATTCAGCAGCTACTTGAATACTAGCAATTTGTACTTCATCTAAAGAGCCAGTGTGTTCTTTTCGATATCTTGCGATAAAAGGGATGGTGGCTCCCTCTTTTAAAAGGTTCAAAGTAGCGTGTACTCCTTTCTTGGGTAGGTTTGTCGATTGCACGACAAAGTCAGATTGCTGCATAGTATGTTTAAAGTTCTTTGATAGGTAGGGCAAAGGTACAAAAAAAATAAGGGCAAAGCAATGATACAGAGGTACAATATTGCTGTTGGTGTCACGAATTTTGCCTACTTAGATGATTTTATTCTTCCTTCCCAAAACAATGAAAAAAATATGCCGTTATATATTGCATTCAGCTTGCTAGCAGTTGTTTATAAATTAGGTATTTTTGCGCTATCAACAAAAAATAGACCCACATCGTGAATAAGACATTAAAAAAACTCCTTCGTATTTCGGCTTTCGCACTCATTGCGTTGGTGGTTCTGTCTGTGTCGATTGGTTGGTTTTTTAGTGAACAAATCGGGAATCGGGTTTTAGTTGAAGTCCAAAAATCTTTTCAAACAGAGCTTAAAGTCAAGGACTTTACTATTGAACTTTTCAGTGGTTTTCCAAGTGCTTCCCTGAATTTCAAAGAAGTTGTTTTAAAGGATACTAAAGGGAACAATTTACTGGAAACGGATAAGATTTCTTTTCGCTTTGGGTTGTTGAGTCTTTTTAGCCAAGAAATAGATGTGAAGTCGATATTGATAGACAACGGTGCGTTGTTGATTAGCTATGACAAAAAAGGTAAGCCCAACTATAATGTTTTCAAGGAGTCCCAAGACAAAAAGGCTTCTACAAAAGGCTTGTCCATTAGAAAAGCGATTTTATCTGATATTGAAGTGATTTACGAAGATGCTAAAAGTAAAAAAGAAAGCAGAGGGGTGATTAAAGAGGCGACGCTTTCGGGTGCTTTTTCGGCTTCCAAATTTGAACTGACTAGCCAAGCCGATCTAAAAATGGTTTTTGTAGAAATGGGTACCGAGCGATATTTTGCGGGGGCAGATATTAGTTATGAAGCAGATATTGCCGTTGATTTGGACAAAGGAACGTACATTTTTAATCAATGTGATTTGTATTTAGCCAACAGCCAATTTGATGTGCAGGGCAAAATAACCACTGAAAAAAAAGCAACATCATTTGATTTGGACATCAAAGGAAAGGATGGTTCCCTTTCCTCTATCTTTCAGTTATTATCTGAAGAGCAACAAGCAAAACTCGCTGGAGTTAAAACAAAAGGAAAATTCTTTGTTAATGGGTCTATAAAGGGGCTCCTCTCTGCCAAACAAAATCCTGATATTAATTTTGATTTTGGTATAAAAAAGGGAAAGCTATATGGGGG
>CAYRVZ010000174.1:0-6714 GCA_964427815.1 uncultured Saprospiraceae bacterium
TCCGAGCCCTACGACTGTAGGTATGTCTGCATCTCTAGCCAATGGCACCTGAGAAAGTACAGAAGACGATTTTTTGGAAGTCTATGCTGGAAAGTCAACCTTGATTTCTTTTTGATTTTCCATTTTCTTTTTCAAAAAATTCAAAAATGATAATTTATTGTGTAAACTTATCTAGTTCTCCTGGAGATAGGCCTACCCTTCTGTTACAGAATTGGTAAAATGAGTGATGGCCTTGACAGCATCTTCGATTTTGGAGTAGTCAATAGAATATTTGATGAACTTGCCTTCTCTTTTGGTGATGACCAAACCCGCTTTTCTAAGAATCTGAAGGTGTTGAGAAGTGATAGATTGCTTTAAGTTGAGCTCATTGTAGATACTCTTCACACTAACGGTGTGGTGGGTATCAATATATCTAAGGATCTCAAGGCGTAGCGGATGAGTCAAAGCACGCAGAATATCCGCAGAAGCTTTAACTTTCCCAATATTAATACTGGTCATAGTTCTTCCCAATTGTGTATGAATGAATAGTCGAGCAAAGATGGGAAAAATAATCAGAACGAAACGTAATTTGAAAAAAAAAATGCTGAAAACCTTCGTTTTCAGCATTTTAATTGCTCTTAGTATGGTTTAGCTTATGACGCAAGCTCTTCTACTAATCTAGAAATCTGGCTAATTCGTGAATCATCTACAGAATAATAAATAAATTTACCTTGTCTATCTGTTCTGACTACACCTGCACGACGCAATATGGCCAAGTGCTGAGAAGCAACTGATTGCTCTAGTCTAAGCTTGACGTAAATATTCGTGACCGTCATCTGCCCATCATTTTCAATCAATTCTAGCATTTTTTGACGCAACTTATGATTAACGGCACGCAATACTAGTACTGCTTTTCTTAGCTCGATATAATCTAGCTTAATGTCATTGTCGCCCTTTTTAAGCACGACCATTTCGTTTTCTTGTTTTCTCATTACAATGTTTTTTTCAATAATTTAAACAACGATATAGTATATTCAAAAGTTATACCAACTTTTTCTCTATATGAGAATAAACGTCATCTGTATGAAAGCCCAAAGATAGGACAAATTCTAATTTCTTTTTATATAAAAATAAATTTATATGTTCTTTTTGTATCTAATCACGGTCTTTTTATTGAGTAAGCGGGCGATTCGGTTTTTAGAGTTCCATAAATTGCCTCTTTTAGCTTACCCTAATCAATCCAATAAAGGACAAAAAAAAACCCAAACATAAATGTTCGGGCTTTTCTGAATTTGGAAAGTTCAATTAGAACTGTAGTTCAACAGCGCTTTCATTGCTATACTTCAAGATATCATTCAGCACACGAGTAGGTGGATTAAACTGTACCTTAGGCAATTGTTTAAAACCTTCTTTGAGCTGGTAATACGTTTCTGCAAGCTTTGTGTCAGCAGCAATAGCATTCTTGACGATGACGCGCTCATGTAGAGGCATCTCTCTATAAATGTAGGCTACTAAATTTTCAATTGTAATGTTCGTCATCATAGGCATTTTTGTGGTTTTGCGAAAGCGAAACACCTTCTTTTAATAAAATCATGTCTAAAACCATTTCAAGCTTCTAAATATTGTACCAAATGTGTTAATTTCCGCCTTTCTTCCAGATTGTTTTACAACGCCCTTGATCACATTGCATCTTTTTGATAAGCGTACCAGACTCATCATACAGCTCCAAAAAACCGTCTTCATTATCTCCATCTAGATAATTTCCTTTGGCTTTTAGGTGGCCATCAGGATAGTACTCTACAAACGGCCCGTTTTCTTCGTTTTCTTGAAAAGTTAGTACTTCTTTGATTTGACCTCCCTTATAATAGGTCGTCCATTTCCCTTCTAATACGTTTTGGACATAATTAGACTCCGTTTTGAGGCTACCATCTGGAAAATAGGTCTTACAGGGACCATGAAATAATCCATCCACATAAGTATCCGTAGATTCTAATTGCCCATCCTTAAAATATATCTTCCGAATACCGTGCTCTTTGCCTTTTACAAATGGCGTTTCTGTGAATATTTTTCCTGTTTCCACAAAAAAGGATCTTGCAATTCCTGTACGTAGGCTGTCTTTCGACAAATAATATTCCTCGACGACACGCCCTTGTTCATCTCGTACCTCTATTCTCTTAGTGCTTTTGCAAGCAATGAAGCTAATGATTACTACAACGAGTATAAGTCGAAAATACATATGGTTTTATTTAGTTGACCCTTATAACGTGTATTTTAATAGAAGGATTGGATCAAATTCAGAAATTTATATTTAAAGTTTGAAAGGAAGCTTTTTGAAAGATAAAACGTCAATTTAACCTTCCTTTTACAGGAATGAGCCATGTTCCATTTCAATTCCCTATTTTTGCATCAAAAGAAACTATGCAAATCATTCTGTCTCCAGCCAAAAGCTTACAAGCCCCTACTTCCATAGGGCTAAAACCAACCCAACCCCGGTTGAAGAAGGATACAGCAATTTTGGTTCAGGAGCTTGCGCAAAAATCTTTAAGCGACTTAAAAAAATTGATGCATTTAAGTGATAAGTTGGCTTCACTGAATTATGAGCGATATCAAAATTTTGAGTCCAAATACACCCAAAAAAATGCAGAACCCGCGGGACTAGCTTTTAATGGAGCCGTCTATCAGGGTCTAGAATTGGATACTTTTGCGAAAGCTGAATTACAATATGCACAAGAACATTTGCGGATATTATCAGGACTCTATGGCGTATTGCGGCCACTCGATTTTATGCAGCCTTATCGGCTGGAAATGGGCACCAAGCTTCTCATCAATGGACACAAAAATTTGTACGCTTTCTGGGGAGATAAAATAACCGATCTGCTCAACAAAGATTTGAAAGCTACAAAATCCAATACCCTTATCAATCTAGCCTCTAAAGAATATTTTAAATCCATTAATCTTCAAAAAATTAACGGGCGTTTTTTAACTATTGATTTTCGGGAAGAACGAAATGGGGTCTACAAGTTCGTCACCTTCAATGCCAAGAAAGCACGTGGACAGATGGCCAAATTTATTTTACTCAATAGAATAGAAAATACGGAACACATCAAGGGCTTCTTAGAAGATGGTTATGCCTTTAACGAGATTCTTTCAGAACCCGATAAATGGGTCTTTACACGCTAAAAACACAACCATGTCATCCAGAATACAATATAATAATCCTAAAAGTTCGGAAGCTCTAGGTTTGCCGTATCACTACGAAATGGTTTCGGACGCTAGCCGAGTGGGCCCTTTAAAGGAGGCAATCCAACGTACTTGCAAAGGAAAACGAGTGCTTGAAAGTGGAGCGGGCTCTGCCATTCTCAGTATCCTTGCGGCAAAAGCGGGAGCAAAAAAAGTCTATGCAATTGAGATTGATCAAGATATCGCTAGACATGCCAGAAAGAACATTAGAAAATCAGGCTATGAGGACATCATCACCTTAATCGTCGCGGATGTAAAGTCCATTACATTGGCGGATATTGACCATGAAAAAATTGATGTAGTCATTGCAGAGAATTTAAGTACTTGGCAAGTGACTGAACCTCAGATTCAAATCATGAATCACATCCGTTCTGCTTTGGCGCAAGCAGACTTTATCCCCATACCGCAAAAAATATTTAATAATATTGAGTTGGGTTTGGCACAATATACTTTCGAAGGAGTTGAAATACGCACACATTTTTTTGAATTCTCGGGTGTTCGTAAGTGTGTCGTTTTATCTAAAAAGAAGTTGTTTGTAGAGGTAGATTTAACACAAAAAAACAAGACTGCTTATGCTCAAACCATCGAATGGGTTGCCCAAAAAAGTGGAACCCTGAATTGTGTGCGGTTGACGTCTCCCCTCCAGGTATTTGAGGATGTATTATTTGATTCTTCTGATAGCTTGATGCCTCCAATAGTGGTCCCATTCTCTAGCGACATCTCTGTCGAAAAAGGAGAGGTCGTCTCCGTGATGATCGACTATACGCTAAATACAAATTGGGAAAAATTTTCGTGCGAGGCTCGGGTGATGCTGATTGAATAACTGAACTCGGTCAAATTAGGTCTAAAAAAAAGTGTTTTACAGCCTAAGCTGTAAAACACTTAACTTTTCGGCAGTTTGCACAAGCGGGCTATACAGAAATCCCATTTGACCAAGCCGCAGATATTTATGTCATTAATACTTGCTCGGTCACGGACTTTGCAGACAAAAAATGCCGGCAGATTGTCCGTCGTGCACTTACGATTAATAGAATAACCAAACCGTGTAAAAGTACTCAAAATACCGCTCAGTTCGTGACTCCGATTTAATTTCAACATAACATTCACCATTTGGGCGTTGGGTCTCGAAGCAATGAGAAAACTAAGAATTTGTGCATTTTTACCCTCCACAATTCGGGCTATTTCATGCATCGAATATTCATGACGTTGCATTTTTAGTACGATTGCCACATTAAAAATAGTAGAAGTTGAAAATTTATGCTGCCAAAATCGGCTACTAATCTTAGTATTGTGCAGAAAAAATCACTTTGTTTAATCGTTTTACGCACCATTTTTAGGGATGTCTAGTAAATTGCTTATTTTTGCGTTCAAATACACTTATTATGAAAAATATCTTATCATTTTTGCTCCTATGGGTTGTCGTGGATGTTTTTGCGCAAGCACCAATGACTGTTTCTACGTTCCATAACCTAAGTGTTTATTGGTCACCCGCCGCTGGTGGAGCAAGCAAAAAGGTGTTGCTTGCCTACCGAGCAGTAGGGGCGCAGGAGTGGAAAGATGCTTTGCCTATGGAGTATCATCCAATTGATGCAGGAATAAATCCATCCACTCAGGAGCGATATGATAAGGCGGATTATCGGGGAAGCATCGTGAATCTTACGCCAGGACAAACTTACGAAATCCAATTGGCTTTGGAAGGTACGTCAACAACCGAAACCTTCCAGGCTACCACATGGAGTGAAGACCTTCCGATAAGCCAAACCATTACGCTTGGTAACCAAAATACTCGATATCATGCAGAGGGTTTGATTGGCTCGCCTAGCGGATATATCTTACTTGATGGAACTAATTCAACCATTGATATAACGGATAATTCTGAGCATTGTATTTTCTTGGAAAATTGTGAATATGTCATCGTGCGTGGATTTACGCTAAAAAATGGTGGGCTGTATGGAATTCAACTGGCAAAAGCGGTACATGTTATTATCGAAGATTGTGATATCAGTGGATGGGGACAAGAAGATATTGTAGGGTCGGGCTTTGGTGTTAATCAGGAGGCTGGCATATACGCACCTGATCATGATGCGGCACATTGTGTCATACAACGTAATAAAATACATCATCCAAGATGGGATACTAATTCTTGGAATGAATTACATGACCCAAATGCAGACCCAAATGTATTTGAAAACTATCATCCAGAAGGACCGCAAGCCGTCACTTTGGGGTATTGTGATGTTGGGAATAATGTTATTCGGTATAATGAGTTTTATAGCGATGAATCTCATTGTTTTAACGACATTGTGGGAGCTGGGCCTAATTCGGGGTTTAATGGTTCACCAGGGCCAGATTCTGATATTTATGGTAATTTCTTCTCGCATGGACATGATGATGGAATTGAAGCGGAAGGGGGTAGCGTGAATGTTCGTATCTGGAATAACTATATCGAGCGCGTATTGATTGCAATTGGAAATGCACCCGTCACCATCGGGCCATTGTATGTATGGAAAAACATTTCGGGTATCGGCTATGAGTATGATGGTGCCTATAACGACTATGGTGGATTCTTGAAAATGGGATTCGCAGATGGTTTGGAAAATATGCAGGGAAAGATGTACATTTTTAATAATACTATTCTGCAACCATCTGGGGATGGATTAGGGGGGCTAGGAACGAATGGTTCGGAAAATAGGTATATTCGACACTGTGTATCCCGAAACAATATCCTTCATGTGCGGACGGATACCGATAATTCTATCTCCACAAATACTGAAAATTTTGATGTTGATTACGATTTTGATTTGTTCAGTGGAGGCTTTCCTTCGAGCCAAGAAGCTAATGGAATTTCGGGTGTACCGAGCTACGAATCTTTGTCTTTTGATTATAATACTAAAGTGGGTGATTTTCGATTAAACTCTTCAAGTGATGGGTATGATGGAGGCGAGGTTATTCCTAATTTTATGAGTGTGTTTAATGGAGTCGCTCCAGATATAGGGGCACACGAAAGTGGAACTGCTCCGATGGTCTTTGGCGTTAGTGCAAGTTTTATGGTACCATTACCTGTTGAGTATTTGAATCCATTGCAAGGTATAGCTTTCGCAAAAGGCATACAACTAACCTGGACGACAGCAACAGAAGTTAATGCAGAAAAATTTATCATTCAGAAGCTTTCGCAAAATAGTCAATGGGAAGATGTTCAAGACGTGTCGGCAGGAAAAAAAAACTATCAAGTGGTTGATTCACAACCAGTTGTGGGTAGTAATGTGTATCGGTTACGCCAAATAGATTTGGATGGTCAATCTGCCTTGTCAGATGCTATTGACGTAGAATGGAAGTCGAGAAAAACTATTCAGATTGTACCCAACCCAACTACTGGATATGTACGGTTTTTGAGTAAAAAACCTTTTGATATTAAAGTTAAAAACCTAATGGGTCATATTGTGTATAGTGGTAGTAGTATAGATGCGTTTACACTGAGCAAAACAGGTGTTTTTA
>CAYRVZ010000175.1:0-6713 GCA_964427815.1 uncultured Saprospiraceae bacterium
ATATTTTAGTCTAACAAAGGTAATTAAAAGGAACCCAAACGTTTTGTGATGTTCATCACCTAGACTTGAAATACATAATGGCTAGAATCCATCTCCATTTCTGTGATTATCTGCCTAGCTGTAAAGCCACGTCAACTGTATGCATTCCTCACCAGTTTAATGACTGAAATCATTATATTTTAATATCGAATTTTGTATCTTTGCTCTTGTTTAACTAATGACCTTAAAAATAAAACGATGGGATTATTTGATTTTTTGTTTGGAAAAAAAAGACTCGCAGCGGTTGATCTGAAACAATTGGCACAAGCTGGTGCAATCATCTTGGATGTTCGAACTTTAGAAGAATTTAATGCTGCGCATATTAAAGGAGCCAAGCATATTCCTGTTCAGGTAATTGAGCAGCATTTGGAGGAATTAAAAGCCTTGGATAAACAAATAATTGCCTACTGTAGGAGTGGAAGACGTAGTGGTAAGGCCACCCGATTGATGGTTGACGCAGGCATACAGGCAGTTAACGGCGGGGGATTTGAAGCCTTGAAAAATAACCTTCGCTAGCACTGATAATGAAGGCTATTTAGGAAAGTTTTTTCTTTATATATGTAACACCAACAAAGGAATCTTTGTATTCAATGCCATTTGTTTGGTTATGCTATGGTGAAAGATACGCTCCCAAAAAGAGCGTTTTTCATTGACGACAACCAATAAATCTGTTTGATGATTTTCCATGTATTTGTTCAACCCATACACAACACTAGAATCTACTACCTCCGCAAAGTACATTGGCGTACTAGGTTTGCTAGAGGAAAAAATCTTTTCAAATATGAGTTCCTCAGGATTTGTATTTATTGAACTCGTTTTGTTATTAACGTGCACAAAGTGCAATGCAGCATCAAAAGTCTCCGCAAAAGCCAATATCTTTTCAAGAATTTGTCCCTCCGTAGCGCTATAATCACTAGCAAAAAGAATATCATTAAATGCAGTAAAGGAAATATCTGGAGGAATCAATAAGACAGGGCAATGAGCCTTTTGGCTGACATCAGTTGATATAGTCCCCAATATCTTCTCAATAGACATGTGCTCTCCCATAGTTCCCATGATGATGAGGTCCACATCCGTTTGGGAATCTTTAATGATTTCATCAACGGCAAAGCCTAATCGAGCTTGGTATGTGACATTAGGGTGTTCACCAGCAAATCCCTTGAGTAAAGACTTGATACGTTCCTCCTGTTCTGGAATACTCAGGAGCATACTTGGATGATTAGCATCTAACGGAGTGTTAAACACATGGATCAGCTTAATGCTAGCTTTTGCTTTTTTGGCGTAAGCCACAGCAAATTTATAGGCATTTTTTGACGTAGCTGAAAAATCGACAGGAACAAGAATCTTTTTCATGAGGTTATTTTAAATTAAATAAGGACCATTGTTATTATGGTCTTGATTGGTATGGCTCTAAACTAAATGAAATTACTTTATAAAAAGGTGACCTTGTTTACTATTTTTATTGATCTTTGTCATTAGTTATCCTTGATTTGCCCTAGGAAACGCATCAAGGTCACCAAAAAGAAGCATTTGAATGTAAATGAGTTCCTGGTAGACACAATTTTAGTCATAATTACATTCAAAGAAATTTAATACGACTCTAATGAATATTGAATCCGATTTACTATTAAAAGCGATTATAGAATCCACTAGTGATGGAATTATCGTTATTGATTGTAAAGGAATTATTCACTTTGTCAATGATTCCACCTGTCAGTTGTTTGGTTATTCTAGAGCGGAATTAGTAGGAGTTTCTATGAACATTCTATTACCATCGGGTGTAAAACCCAAAAATCATGATCAATATGTCCATAATTATGTGGAAACAGGCCATGCAAAAGTTATCGGTATAGGAAGAGAAGTGGAGGGGAAAAGAAAAGACGGTACTAAATTTCCTTTCTGGATTAATGTCAATGAAACAAAAATAGAGGATAAAAATTTTTTTACAGGATTGGTGCATGACTTGACAGAACAAAAGAAAACAGAAAGAGCGTTGACGGCTTTAGCGAAAGACCTAGAAAAAAAAATTGCTCAAAGGACTAAGGAACTAGCGCAGTCAGTCAATAAACTTCTGAAAATAAATGTCCAATTAGAAAAGGAAATTAAAAATAAGGAGTCTTCCGAAATTGCCTTAAAGCATAGCCAAGAAACGTTAATGATTGCACTACAACAAGAAAAGAACCTTAACGAAATGAAGTCCAGATTTTTGTCGATGGCTTCTCATGAATTTAAAACTCCACTCAGTGCTATTTTATCCTCCGCTTCCATTTTAAAAAGATATACCGAATCTGACCAGCAAGACAAGCGGGAAAAGCATATCGAAAAAATCAAAAGAATGATTCGGCAGTTAAATGACGTGCTAAATGATTTTTTGTCTGTCGAGCGTCTGGATGGGAACGATATAGAAGTTACTAAAGGGGAGTTTGTTATTAGAGATTTTATGACGAATGTCATTGAAGAAATGGAGGGCGTTTTAAAGCAAGGTCAAACGATTGTTGTTTCTTATTTGATAGATGTCAAAAGCATCTACCAAGATGCTCATGTTTTGAGAATTGTTTTGCGTAATTTGTTGTCTAATGCAGCGAAATACTCTGAAGAGGAAAAGAAAATAGAAGTGGAGATTAACAAAATGGGTTCAAATCTGATTATCAGAATAAAGGATGAAGGGATTGGTATTCCTAAGAAGGAACAAGCCTATATCTTTACTAGATTTTATAGGAGTACCAATGCTTCGAATATAAAGGGTACTGGATTGGGTTTAGCTATCGCCCAACGATACCTGAATGCATTGGGTGGAGAAATTTCTTTTACGTCGGAATACCGAAAAGGTAGTATATTCGAAATTAGACTACCAACAAAATAATAATTATGGAAAAGAAGAATAAGATATTGGTCATTGAAGACAATGAAGATGTAAGAGAGAATCTTAAAGAATTATTGGAACTATCGGGGTATTTCGTTGAGACCGCTGTAGATGGCAAGCAAGGCGTATTACGAGCGCTTCAGTTTATACCTGATTTAGTACTTTGTGACGTGATGATGCCAGCACTTGATGGATTTGGAGTCCTACGTATTATGAGTAGCAAGCCGACATTAAATAGAACCCCTTTTATTTTCTTGACCGCCAAAACAGACAAGCAAGACATTCGCAAAGGAATGAACTTAGGGGCGGATGATTATTTAGTCAAGCCTTTTGATGATGTTGAATTACTGGAAGCTATTGAAATGCGCTTAAAGAAAGCAGCATTGCTTAAATCTGAAATAGACTTTGATAGTAGTCAGCACTTGACAGAAAGCATAGCGGCCAGTAAAAAAGTATTATTAGATCGCTTTTTAGGCAGGCCCTCCAAACATTTTCGAAAGAAAGAAATCATCTATGAACAAGGGGAATCCTTAGATTTTTTATATTATATTCGCAAAGGTAAGATTAAAATTATCAAGACGAATGATGATGGTAAAGATTTTGTCCTAGATATTCTGATTGAAGGACAATTTTTCTCGCACATGGACTTAGTCGAGGATAGTATCAGTACAGAAACAACTGTGGCCATGGAAGAAAGTGAAATCTTGCTGGTGCCCAAAGAAGCTTTCCAAAAACTAATCGCTAGTAATCGAAATATCGCTGCTGCCTTCATTAGATTCCTAGCGATAAGTATTAAAGATCGGGAAGAAAAATTACTCCACCTTGCTTATGATTCGGTGAGGCGAAGAGTGGCTTCAGCCTTGTTGGTTTTGCACCAAAAGAGCTTAGATCAAGGTAAAGAAAGTATAGTGATTTATAGAGAAGACTTGGCAGGGTATGTAGGGACTGCCAAAGAAACGGTCATCAGAACACTTTCTGACTTTAAAGAGGATCGCTATATTGAAATTTTGGAGCGAGGGATTATAAAAGTGATAGATCTAGAAGGCTTGGCAAACATGCCTAACTAATTTTTAGAACGGCTAGCCAACATTTAATGGATTCGACTACTCATAAATATGAAATCT
Source organism: uncultured Saprospiraceae bacterium (assembly GCA_964427815.1). Taxonomy (GTDB): domain Bacteria; phylum Bacteroidota; class Bacteroidia; order Chitinophagales; family Saprospiraceae; genus HyVt-613. The sequence goes on from CAYRVZ010000175.1 coordinate 4,027, forward strand.
GTTTCCACTGTGGTGACAAAAGTATAGTCAATTCTATACATTTTGATGAAAAAGTCTTTTGCTGCGAGGGTTGTAAGATGGTATATACAATCTTGAAGGATAATAAAATGGATAATTATTATGCTTTGGATCAAGCCCCCGGTACTAGCTTAAAGAATATTATTATCTCCCCAAGTACGTATGCCGTATTAGATGCCCCGGATATCTTGGATGGCTTGTTGTCTTTTAAGACCGAAAAAATAGCAAAAGTATCCCTGAGATTACCCAATATTCATTGTGCTTCTTGCCTTTGGTTATTGGAAAATTTATACAAACTCCAGCCAGGCATCGTATCTTCAAGGGTGAATTTTATGGAGAAACAAGCCGCAATTACTTATGATCCTTCTATCATTAGCTTGCGCAAAATTGCTCAATTGTTGGCAGCTATTGGGTATCCGCCAGAGCTTAACTTAGGGGTGATGCATAATCAGACCAAAGGCATGTCTAAAGCTTCAAGGCAGATGCTTTATCGGTTAGCGGTGGCGGGATTCGCATTTGGAAACATCATGCTAATGAGTTTTCCAGATTATTTAAATATTGATAATAATTCTGATGTCGTTTTAAGGGCTTTTCCGTACATGAGTTTTGCATTGGCTTTTCCGATGGTATTTTATAGTGGATGGGGGTATTTAGAATCTGCCTGGAAAGGGGTTAAATCGAAGCATCTTAATATGGATGTGCCCATTGCTTTAGGCTTTTTAGCTTTATTTTTTAGGAGTTCCTATGAGGTTTTTGCGCAAGCAGGTACAGGATATTTCGACTCATTGGCAGGTTTGATTTTCTTTTTACTTATTGGTAAATGGGTACAAGAACGCACCTATCAGAAAATAGCCTTTGACAGAGATTATAAATCCTATTTTCCTATTTGGGCAAACAAAATTATCAATGGGCTAGAAGTGCCTACTGGTCTCAATCAATTGGCAGAGGAAGATGAAATTCTAATCAGAAATGAGGAGATGATACCCGCTGATGGCGTATTGATAGAAGGGGAAGGGATAATTGATTATAGTTTTGTAACTGGAGAATCCGAGCCTATCAGTATTAAGAAAGGAGAGCAGGTTTTTGCAGGAGGACATCAACAAGGCGCGGCTATAAAAGTAAGATTAGAAACAGCTGTTTCGCAAAGCTATTTGACCAGTTTATGGAATGACGATGCTTTTACAAAAGAGCAAGATAGACCAGCATCTGACCTTTCGGATACGGTGGGTCGTCGGTTTACCTATGTTATATTATTCGTTGCATTTATGACGCTATTTTATTGGTTGTCAATAGATAAGAGTATTGCCTTTTATGCTTTTTCTTCTGTGTTGATTGTAGCTTGTCCTTGCGCTATTTCGCTTTCTATCCCCTTTACTTTGGGGAACATATTAAGTAGGTTAGGCAAAAACAAAATCTATTTGAAGAATACATTGGTGATAGAAGATTTGGCGCAAGTCAATCACATTGTTTTTGATAAGACGGGTACGCTTACGCAAAAAGGTTTACTTTTTTCCGAAAGGAAGCAACTGACAGATCGACAAGAAAGATTACTGAAAACTTTAGTTTTACAATCCAATCACCCCATCAGTCAGCTCCTACAAAAAGAGATCATCGCTGAACCTTTTGATAATATATTGAATTATATGGAGATTCCTGGGCAGGGTATTTCGGGGAAAGTGGAAGGGCAATTGGTTGAAGTGAAAGTCGGAGCTTTTGAAGGAAAAAAAACAGGTACAAATATCTTGATCGAGGGAAAAATAATAGCCTCTTTTACGACAGTAGATAAATTGAGGGAAGGAGTAAAGGATTTATTCCGGAACTTAGGTGAAAATTATAAGCTATCTCTAATATCGGGAGACAATGATGCTGCTAAAACGGTCATGAGCGACCTTTTTGGTCGATCCTCCAATCTATTTTTTAACCAAAAACCGACCGATAAACTGGCTTTCATCAGTCAACTAAAAAACAGCGGAGACAGGGTTCTAATGGTCGGAGATGGATTAAATGATGCAGGTGCCCTAAAAATCGCAGATGTGGGTTTAGTATTGTCAGAAGATGGTAATAATTTCACCCCGGCTTCAGATATGATATTATCAGTCGATTTATTATCAAAAATTAATGATATTTTGAATTTGTCTAAACAAGCGATTAGAATCATTTACAAAGGATATTTCTTCGCTTTGATTTATAACGTAATCGGGTTGACTTTTGCCGTAATCGGGCACCTTTCTCCTGTTATCGCAGCCATCCTAATGCCCATGAGTTCTATCACTGTCGTTTTAATCGGAGTCATACTGGGTTCATCTAGGCTTAAAAAGATGGAAATTATAGAATAGTATGATAATAGTCATCTTTTATTGCTTGCAAAAGTCTTAAATAGAACTAACTTTGCAGGATGTAAGGTAAAATACGCTCGTAATTCTTTTTCTACTAAAAGACAAAAAATGGCAATATTATTTTTATTAATTGCGCTAAGTTCAATGGTCGCTTTAGGCTTTTTGTACTTTTTTGTATGGGCGGTTAAAGATGGACAATACGATGATGATGTTACCCCAGCAATGAGAATGCTACTAGACGATGAATTGGTTCAACCCAAGCCATCTGATACTAAACAAAACGATCACCATTCAAAAAACTAAATCACGTTATGGCACAAATTGAAAAATTTG
>CAYRVZ010000176.1:0-6668 GCA_964427815.1 uncultured Saprospiraceae bacterium
ATTAATTTGTTTTAACGTTTAAATAACTCCTTAAATGTTGGTCGTTCTTTTTTTTCATTCATCACTTCATTAATTAGGTTATGAACTCTTACATTTACAGGGTCTGTACTATCAAGTTCTAATGCACTCGTTATAATGTGCAATGGCTTTATTTGCTACTTCTATGGTTTTATCATTTTTCTCAGGACTAACATTGTCTAAAATCATTACTTCATTAGCCAAATCACCTGCTAAATCATAATGGTAGTTGTATTTTTCTATATCTTCTTTTGTCATCTTTTGAATTCTTCAATTACGTTTGGTACATTTAATATCACTTTCTTTTGGATTGTAAGTGCCAATTGTAAAAGGCTTCATCGTTGTTAAGGTTTCATCCCTTACAGAAGTTGTTTTTGCAACTATTTTTCAGGTATGTAATTGTTCCCAATACTACCTTTGGTGTCTATATTATTTTCTTGTACATACGCTTCCCATACTTTAAAGTTTTTATGATTATTCATTTCGTTTAAATAATCATTGATGGCGGTTTTATTTTCTTTGGGTTTGTGTCTGCTGATGGTTTCGTTGTTGCTTAAAAATGTTTTTAACTGAAGTCCATCTTTGTTGAGCATGCCGCAGCCGTAACACACTGCAAATTTATCTTCGTAGTAACCCTGAATGGGTAATCTTTCCATTTTTTATGTTGACAATGCTTCTATAAAAACTAAAACTCCGACCTTGCCTTCCACGCTTCTACATATTCTTTGATTAAGGCAAAATTTGAAGCGCTTAACTTTTGGAAAGTTCAGTCAACAAGTAAGACAAAAGCAAGAAAATAAATCGAGCCTACTTCTTTTTATTAACCTTTTTTGGAGACATCATGACCAACATTCTACGGCCTTCCATTTTTGGTAATTCATCCGCTGAGCCATAGTCCTCTAGTTCTTTAATAAACCTAAGTAAGACAAGCATTCCCCTGTCTTTGAAGACAATGGTTCGTCCTTTAAAGTGGACATAAGCTTTTACTTTGTTGCCGTCTTCTAAAAACTTCTTGGCATGACGTAATTTGAAGGAGAAATCATGGTCATCAATATTGGGACCAAAACGCACTTCTTTTAATTCCGTTTTAGACGTTTTAGACTTTAATTCCTTTTCTCTTTTCTTCTTCTTATAGAGAAATTTTTGATAATCAATGATACTACAAACTGGAGGAGCCGCCTTAGGAGAAATCTCTACCAAGTCTAATTCTGCTTGTTCTGCCCATTTTTTAGCTCGTTGTGTATCGTAAATGCCTGCTTCGATGGTTTCTCCGACGGCTTCGCTGATTACATTTAAGTTATCTCCTACTAGACGTATTTCAGGAACACGAATATTATCGTTGATTCTAAATTTAGGTCTTTGAGGTTTTGGTGCAGGTCTTCTTCTTTTGGCCAAATGTATTGTATTTAGTGATGAAGCAGAAGCTTCAATAATCCTGTAGAATATCTACAGGTTCGCAAAGATAAAGAATTGCATAGAGAAAAGGAAAATATTTCGCTTTTTTGTGCGGTCTTGTCAAAACTAGCAGTACTTTAACCTATAACTAGCGGATTGTAGCTCTATTGGGTTACATAACCAACCCCGAGTAATTACCACTTCCAAAAGTTACAGACTTTTGCAAGCGATATCTAGTAGCCGACCATAAATCTGTTTTGAGAAAAAAAAAGACCAAGTCAATAACTTGGTCTTTCGAAATTTTGGAGTAAAAATTACTTTTTTGTTTTCGTTTTCGTTTCTTTTTTCTTCTCTCCAAATTCAATGATCAATTTATCCTTCTCTTTATTCATGACAGCAGTAAAATGGCTGCCTTCAGATGGGTTTTTATTAAGAATAAATTCAGCAAGAGGATCTTCAATGTATTTTTGAATGGCACGATGTAAAGGACGAGCCCCATATTGAGGATCAAAACCTTTTTCTGCTACAAATATTTTAGCTTCTTTCGTCAATTCTAAAGAATAACCCATCTCTTCTAAACGCCCAAATAGACCTTTTAAAGTAATATTAATGATTATAAAGATGTCTTCTTGACTTAAGCTATTGAAGACAATGATATCATCAATCCTGTTTAAGAATTCAGGAGAGAAAGTTCGCTTCAAAGCGGTTTGGATAACAGACTTATTGTGATCTTCTTTAGAAGCTAATTTTGATTTTGTTGCAAAACCAACCCCTTGTCCGAAGTTTTTCAAATCCCGAAGACCGATATTGGAAGTCATGATGATTAGGGTATTCTTAAAATTCACTTTACGACCCAATCCATCAGTCATGTGCCCATCATCTAATATCTGTAATAAGATATTGTAAATGTCTGGATGCGCTTTTTCAATCTCGTCTAAAAGGATAACAGAATAGGGCTTTCTTCTCACCTTTTCAGTCAATTGACCCCCTTCTTCAAATCCTACATATCCAGGAGGTGCGCCTACCAACCGACTTACAGTAAACTTCTCCATATATTCACTCATGTCAATCCGTATTAACGCATCTTCCGAGTCAAACATCTGTCTAGCCAGTACCTTAGCTAATTCCGTTTTTCCAACTCCAGTAGGCCCTAAAAAGATAAAGGTTCCGATGGGTTTAGAAGGATCCTTCAAGCCTACTCGGTTACGCTGAATGGCTTTGGTTATTTTGGCAATAGCCTCATCCTGTCCGACAACAGCTGTCCGCAAATTATCATCCATTTTTACTAGCTTCGCACTTTCTTTTTGGGCAACACGATTGACAGGAATTCCAGTCATCATGGATACAACTTCTGCTATTTTTTCTTCGTCAACTGGGTAGCGCTTGGATTTGGATTCTTCTAACCAATTCACTTTTGCTATATCTAATTGACGGACTAATTGTGTTTCTTGGTCTCTTAAATCAGCCGCTTTTTCATATTGTTGGCTTTTGACCGCAAGGTTTTTTTGCTCCTTTAATTCATCCAATTGAGCTTCTAATTCCTCTATATGCTTCGGGACATGAATGTTTTTTAAATGAACTCGTGCGCCTACTTCATCCATTACATCAATTGCCTTGTCTGGTAAAAAGCGATCAGAAATATATCTATCGCTTAATTTTACGCAAGCTTCAATGGCCTCTTGTGAATAGGTCACATTATGAAAGTCTTCATATTTGTAGGCAATGTTTTGCAAGATGTGGATGGTTTCTTCTGGCGAAGGTGGATCTATCACGACTCTTTGAAAACGTCTTTCTAAAGCGCCATCTTTTTCTATGTATTGGCGGTATTCATCAAGCGTCGAAGCCCCGATACATTGTAATTCTCCCCGTGCCAAAGCAGGCTTGAGGATATTTGATGCATCTAATGAGCCAGTGGCACCACCTGCACCGACCATGGTGTGTATCTCATCAATAAATAAGATAACATCTCTTGATTTCTCTAATTCGACCATGATCGCCTTGATGCGCTCTTCAAATTGACCCCGATATTTAGTTCCAGCAACCAAAGCCGCTAAATCTAACATGACTATACGTTTATTAAAAAGAGTCCGGCTTACTTTTCTTTGTTTGATACGGAGAGCTAGCCCTTCAACAATGGCAGTCTTACCGACACCTGGTTCTCCAATTAAGATAGGGTTGTTCTTTTTACGACGACTCAAAATTTGTGAGACTCGCTCAATTTCACTATCTCGCCCAATAATGGGATCTAGTTTATCATTTTCCGCAAGGTGGGTAATATCCCGACCGAAGTTATCCAAAACAGGGGTCTTGGTCCTAGAGTCACTCTTTTTTGAATATTTATCGCCAAATTCGGCATCTCCTCCAGCGCCCTCAAAAGGCTCATCCGAACTTGACGCTTCCGCAAAAAAGTCTGTTTCTCCAAATGATTCTAATTCTTGTTTGACAAAATTCAACTCCGCCAAGAAAGACTCATAACTCAGGCTATAATCATGCAGAATATCTGCTACTTTGTCTTCATTTCTGAGAAGTGTCAACATGATATGCTCGGGCAAGACCTTGTCATTTTTCATCGACTTCGCTTCCAGATAGGTGATGCGCAGGACCTTTTCAGCTCTACGATTCAAGGGAATTTTACCGACAGAAAGGCCTGCATAGCCGCCTGAATTAAACTCAATCTCCTCTTCTATACGGGAAGAAAGTGAATCAATATCGATGTCCATTATATCTAAAACACGTGCTGCTAGATTGTCTGATTCTTTGATGATGCCTAACAAAAAGTGTTCAGGCCCAATAAAATCTTGCCCGAGTCTCAATGCTTCATCCCTGCTCTTAGCGATAACTCGTTTCGCCAAATTTGATAAGTTCCTATCCATGTATTAGTTCTTTTTATCCTTATTTCAAGGGCAATATTAAGGAAAATTAATAGATTAATCAAATATCAATTGTCCTAATATGAAGTTAATGTATAATTTATGTGTTTGTACTCCTGTTTACGTCAAACTAATGGGTTTTGTTTGCCTTCGGCGTTCAATTTGTCCTTCGGACGTTCATTTGTCCTATGCCGCTTATTCCTTCACGTCTTGGCGGTTTCCCCTGTCGCATACGCTTCGCGCCTTCGCGTCTTGGCGGTTTCCCCATGCCGCTTACGCCTTCGCGCCTTCCCTAGAGCCGCTTATCCCGATTTCCTTTTCAACAATATAATTATTGCGGTGTACAGAATTTCGAGAGAGCATTTCGGCCAAAAAACCAGTGGTAAATAATTGCATGCCTAAGATGATCCCTAAAATGCCAAAGTAGAATAAAGGACGATCGGTAATACCATATTCATTATAAATTAACTTGGCGATACTGAGATAGCTTAATATGGCAAAACCAATTATAAATGATAAGGACCCAAAAGAACCAAAAAAGTGCATAGGCCGTTTACCAAATTTACCCACAAACATGATTGAAATTAAATCTAAAGGGCCATTAATAAAGCGCATGATGCTGCCAAATTTTGTAACCCCAAATTTGCGTGCTTGATGTTGTACGACCTTCTCCCCAATTTTTGAGAACCCAGCCCATTTGGCAATAACAGGAATATAACGATGCATCTCCCCATATACCTCAATACTCTTAACCACATTCTTTCGATAGGCTTTTAAACCACAATTAAAATCGTGCAGATGTATGCCACTTAATTTTCGAGTAACGGCATTATATAACTTTGTCGGTATGGTCTTACTCATCGGATCATGGCGGACTTTTTTCCAGCCAGAAACCAAGTCGAACCCTTCCTTAATAATCATGCGATAAAGTTCAGGGATTTCTTCAGGGTTGTCTTGCAGATCGGCATCCATCGTGACCACGACATCTCCCAACGCAGAAGCAAAGCCCACGTTCAGCGCAGCAGATTTTCCATAATTTCTTTGAAACTTAATGCCTCGAACACTAGGGTTGGATTGCGTCAAATTTTCAATAATAGACCAAGAAGTATCGGTACTACCATCATCAATGAATACAATTTCGTACGAAAAATGATGGGCATCCATTACTTTTCTAATCCATGCCTCCAATTCGGGTAGGGACTCATCTTCATCCAACAACGGTATAACTACTGAAATATCCATTCGGCAAATTTAATCATATTATCTATATCTGTACTATATCAGCCGGGAAATGTTCAGGTGAAAGAAGGTCTTCCGCTTACCAAAGGTAACTATTCCTCTTTTTTTACGCATAAATAAAAACTAAATCTGTATCATTGTGGAGCGTATATTGAAAATGAAAGAAAAAGAAGTGCAACAAGAAGTGTTTGCCCCTGTCGTCCAGATCCAAAACCTTTGGGTGTTGTATGATGATGAACCTGCATTGTCTGGTTTGGATCTTACTATACTACCAGGTGAATTCCTATTTCTGTTGGGTAAAACGGGCAGTGGAAAATCTACCTTGCTGAAAGCATTGTACGCGGGGGTGCCGATAGCCGATGGAATTATTTCTGTTGTAGGTCGAGATTTGCGTACGCTCAAGTTCCAAGAGAAACCGAAGTTGCGAAGAGATTTGGGCATTGTTTTTCAAGATTTTAAATTACTATATGATCGGAGTATTTTTGACAATATGGAATTTGTGCTAAGCGCTACGGGATGGAAACGAAAGAAGAAAATGAAAGCAAGAATTCTTGATGTTTTAAGTGCGGTAGGCCTTGCGGAAAAATTGGATAGGTTGCCTGAACAACTATCTGGTGGTGAACAACAAAAAGCAGTCATTGCCAGAGCATTATTAAATCAACCTAAACTCATTTTAGCGGATGAACCTACGGGTAATCTAGACCCCGAAACTTCGCTTGAAATTCTACAATTGATTAAATCTGTAGCGCAGCAATATGGAGCCGCTGTACTTTTTGCCACCCATGATATGTCCTTATTAGAAGTGGAGGAATCTAGAGTAGTCCGGTGTATAGATGGAGTCCTTAAATGAAGGTAAGTCTCAGTCTATTGGGTAGATTTCGCTTAAATATGCTTCATGTTCAAAGACCGTAATCGACAATGGATAATCTGTTAAATGATGAAATGCTTTAATCTCGGGTGTCATTCTGTGCTTGGTTACCGTCACTTTCCATCGTAAACCCTCGCTAGACTTACGTGGAAGTGATTGTATAAAATCACGGCTTTCTCCTGGTCGTAAATTATTGTCAGATAGTTTTTTAGCGGTCGGGTACCATTGCCATTCTTCCCCTATCCTGAAAGTGTCACTTTGTACTATTTGTTTGTGGG
>CAYRVZ010000177.1:0-6646 GCA_964427815.1 uncultured Saprospiraceae bacterium
TTCCGAGTATCTTTACCGAAATGGAAGGGCTACTTACTTTTGGACCAACTTTACTAAAGCTATCTGTAATTATTTATGGACTAGCCATTCTTTTTGTGTCCATTTTTGGCTTGCTCCAAATTCATTTATTATTGCTTTATCTTTTGCGCAAGCGCCCACAAGCACCAAAAAAAGGTTTTTTATTCCCGAAGGTAACGATTCAATTGCCCATCTACAATGAACGCCATGTAGTAGAGAGACTGATTGACCAAATTACACAATTAGATTATCCTGCTGACCTACTAGAGATTCAGGTATTAGATGACTCAACCGATGAAACCAAGGAGTTAATCGCTCATAAGGTTCAGCAATATAGAAATAAAGGTATTGATATCGTGCACATTATTCGAACCAAAAGAACCGGGTATAAAGCGGGTGCATTAGGGGATGCATTGCCCTTAGCGAAGGGAGAATTTATTGCTATTTTTGATGCGGATTTTTTGCCTCGTCCAGATTTTTTACAAAAGTTAATGCCTCGTTTTGACGATCCTACTATTGGCGTAATCCAAACTCGTTGGGAGCATCTGAATGAACAGTATAGCCTCTTGACAAAGGTACAAGCTTTATTATTAAATATTCATTTTGTCATTGAACAGGTGGGGCGCACACAAGGAAATTTATTTTTACAATTTAATGGAACTGGAGGCATTTGGCGCAAGAAAACCATTCTAGATGCAGGTGGCTGGCGCGCAGATACTTTGACGGAGGATTTGGATTTAAGTTATCGCGCTCAGTTGAAGGGTTGGCTAATCAAGTACTTTCCTGATGTCGGTGCACCTGCAGAATTACCTGGTGAAATACACGGGCTCAAATCCCAGCAATACCGCTGGATGAAAGGAGGAGCCGAGACTGCAAAACTTTTACTCAGACCGCTTTGGAAATCTGAACAAAGCCTTTCTGTAAAAATACAAGGAACGGCTCACTTATTAACGAGTTCTGTTTTTGTCGCTATTTTAATTGCGACCATTTTTAGTGTACCGGCTTCCTACTCCAGCTTCCAATTACCGACTGAAATTCCGTTAGTTTCTCTTTCTATTTTGGCCCTATTGGGCTTGTCAATTAATTACTTTGTAGCCAACTTGAATCATGCACAAATGAGTGGCTCTACTTGGATTCGTTTTTTCAAATTATTACTATTTTTCCCAATCTTTATGGCTTTATCTCTGGGTCTGTCCTTGCACAATGCTTATGCCGTTTTGAAAGGTTATTGGGGGCAACCTTCGGAATTTGTCCGTACGCCAAAATTTGGATTACTTGGCACTTCGGTTAGCTTGCGTAAAAAAAGATACTTCAAGGCGAGTTTGGATAAGATGGCCGTCCTAGAAGGGGTCTTAGTCGTTTATTTTAGTTTTGCATTGGCTCATTCGATTCAAATCGGGCATCTTGGAATCGGATTTTTTTATGCTGTTTTGGTTTTGGGATATGGCTTAGTTTTTACTTTTTCCATTCGAGGTTTAGCTTAGGTTTAAAACATGAAGTATGCACAAAAAATAGGGGTTTTTATTTTTTTTCTGCTCATATTGACAATGGGCTGGCTAGTCCCAAGAAGTGAATTCGAAATATTAATAATCCTATATACTTTTTCTTTTGGTTTATATTATTGGATAATGAAACAATCCTTATCGGATCGGTTTATTATCGGCTTTGGATTCTTGTTGAGAATAGGTCTGTTATTCGCCATTCCAGCACTATCCAATGATGTTTATAGATTTATATGGGATGGACGGTTACTCGTTGCGGGCGAAGACCCATTCGCCTTGCGCCCCAGTGAATGGATGACTCTATCGTCACTCCCTATTGGCATCAATAATCATTTACAGAAAAAAATATATTCAGATAATTACACCGTTTACCCACCCATACACCAAGTAATATTTTGGCTTTCTGCCAAGCTTTCTTGGAGCCTTGAAAGCGCCATCATCTTACTAAAATTAGTTTTAATTTTAGGAGAAATAGGCTTATTACTTTTTTTCCGAAAGGCAAAAGAATTCACAATATTAAATACAAGACTACTCCCTCTATATGCCCTCAATCCATTAGTACTATTGGAAATATCTGGCAATGGTCATTTTGAAGGTTTGATGACTTTATTTTTACTAATTGGGTTTTGGGGCTTGCGCAAAAAAAAATATGGACTAGGTGGAATCGGATTTGGTTTAGCGATAGCAACGAAATTATTACCGCTCATGCTTCTGCCTATTGTATTGAAGTTCATTCCTAAAAAAGGATTAGTTCCTTTCTTCTGTATGATTATTTTCCTAAATATATTTCTATGGTTTCCTTTGTGGCAAATGGGTTCTCTACACCATTTGATGGATAGTATTTGGTTGTATTTTGAAAGCTTTGAATTTAATGCAAGTCTATTCTACCTGTTGAAATGGATATATCCATCAGGGCGTATTGGTTTAATGACAAACAGTTTAACTATTTTGCTCATTGCTTTTTTAGCCTTACGCCAAAGAAAATTGGATTTTATACAACTGCTTAGGCATGCAAGTCTAATATGGATTCTATACTTATTAAATGCGGCAATCGTACATCCTTGGTATCTGATTCCTGTATTGGTTTTAAGTGGGCTAACTAAAATGAATTCTGGAGTTATCTGGACTGGCTTGGTCTATTTGAGTTATAGCCATTATTGGGGTGGAGACATGGAGGAACAGCTTGGGATAATTGCGCTTGAATATCTGATACTAACTTATCTATTGGTAATGGATTATAAACGGGCAAAGCTTGGAACTAAGTCAGCGGAATTATTGTATTAGTTGCATTCATAGCCAAATACAACTATCTTCGCATCAAATTAAAGGGATGAAGACAAAAAGACAAAGCCAACTGGGAGAAATGATACGTCGTTCGTTTAGCACTGTGCTTCAGAACGAAGGACCTTATATCTATGGTAATGATAAGCTTGTAACCGTTACGGGTGTTGATGTAACACCAGATTTGGCTATTGCAAAAGTTTACTTGAGTATCTTTAATACGGCTGAAAAAGATGCAGTGCTCATCCAAATGCAAAAATCAACCTCATTCCTACGCGGCAAGTTATCAAGCCGTATTGGTAAAAAAATACGTCGGATGCCCGAGTTACATTTTTATATTGACGAAACGATTGATGAAATGTACCGAGTCAATGATTTGTTGAATAACTTGAGTAACAAGCAAAAGAGCACCGATTCATTAAATGAAGATTAATCACATTCTTCTAGGACCGAAGAACCTTTCGACTTATCTCCATTAGTCCATTGCCAGCTTTCTTCGATTCTAATTTTACCATTGTCTTGCATGATGATTTTTGAGGTACAGACACCCGTTTTAATTTCACCTTTCTTATTAATTTGGTGATACGACATTTCAATGGTGTCATTTTGCATCACAATGCCTAATAGATTACCTTTGACGATATCGCCGCATTTGTAGCTACAGGTTAAAACATTACCCGTTTGCTTATACAAAAAGATAAAGTCCGAAGGAATATCTCCATTTTCGGTATTAGCCACCGTTTTAAATTGCTTATTGTTTAAGTTTATCATTTTGTCTGTTTGTTAGTAGCCAACCTACCTCATCTAGGTGTTGAATAAATGAATCTGCCCAGTAAGGAACCAAAGAAGTCCCTTTTGTCCCGAAGCCATTAAAAATACCAATCCTTCCCTGTGACTTATTGGCTTCTAAGTCACTTGGAAATCCAATGAGTGGGCGTCGATTCCGTACAGTCGGACGAATAGCTGCTAGATGATCCACTATTTCAAATGTAGTATTCGCTGACAGGACAGCTTGTATCTCTGCTAGCAACCACTCCTCTCCCATTTGCGAAGGTGCGTTACTTTCAAATTCCCAAAAATTAGTAGCACCGACCCAAAACAACTGATTTCCCAAAGGAACAAAAGCTACTTTTCTTTTAATAATTTTTTCTTCAGGCATTGTTGGAATTCGTAATACTAAAACCTCTCCTTTAGACACCTGGAAGGGCAATTTAACAAAAAAAGGGTTTTTCGTATCCTCCCATCCTTGGCAAAAAATAATCTTATCATACTTTTCCTTCTGGTAAAGAACTTGTTCATTTATTATTTCTACATCTTGATATTGAAAATCACGCTCAATTAAAATAGCCTCTTTTATCCATTTATCTCGAAACGAAGCTATCATCAAACGAATATCAGCCCGAGCAGAATGATGAATCACACCCACGCCAGATGCTTGTTGAATTGGATAGTTTTCGAGTACTTCCTGCGGGGCAAAATCCAAATACTGTTGATACCCTTCGTGTTCCATCCGAACACCCCAGTTATTACTCATCGCTGTATCCGTAAAAATACGTAAAGACGGTAATTCATACCACAATTTTATTTTTAGCACTTGTTCTACTTGAAGATAATATGCTTTTGCTAGGGTGCGTAAATCATCTATCATCCAACTTTTAACAATACGCCGACCCGTCACCGGATTGATCACGCCAGCGGCAACAGAGGAGGAAGTCCCTTTATGGCCTCTATCTATAATCCTAACCGTATGCCCCTGTCGCATCAGCTTATCAGCCAGTACCGTCCCTGCTAGACCCTGCCCAATAATTAGAATTTTATTCTTCATATTTTTCAAGTAATTCATCTATTGCTTTTACTGCTGTTCGGAAACGTTGCATTTTTCCTCCTTTCAATAAAATATAAGGTCTATTGTTTTTCACTAATGCCGCCTGAAAAGCATCAAACATTTCTTGACGTTGTTCGGGGCGATCCCGTAGATCATCTTCTTCCCAGGGAATATCAATATAGGTCAGCAAATACAAATCGTACTTGTTTTTTATTGCTGCCCGCTCTAAATCTGGTTCTACAAACCCTCCATAGTAGGTTTCTGAATAAACTAAGGTTTCCAAAATATCCGTATCACAGATTAAAACTTTGTTGGCTTTCTGGGCGAGGTCATTTTCTAAAGCCATCTGCCCTATTGCAATGGGCATTAAATCCGCCGCTTCACAAGTTTTACGCTCATTGTTCCATTTGTCTTGCAGATAGTTTCTCGCAAACTCCCGAACCCAAACCGTATGATAATGCCTCGCCAACTGACTTGCAAGCGTTGTTTTTCCTGTTGATTCAGGTCCAAAAAGTACTATTTTTAGGACATCTGAAGGGGATTGGCGCAACCGTTTATACTCATTCATTTTGCTCATCGTGCTATATTATATGACGCAATGGACAAAGATAGTCAATATAAATAAGATGAGATACAACTTAAATGATGCTCCAATTTGCAAAAATCTCATCGCATCCCTTGGCTTACAGTAAGATAATCTAGTATAATATTCATACAATTACTATCTTTACCGACCTTCGTCATTAGCGCAAGCTTTATAAAATTTAAATCATGAAACAGCAACTATCTACAGTACGCAAATTATTGAAATATTTTTTCTGGGCAATTGGGCTTTTTCTAATTTATGTGATTGGGGTTATTTTGCATGCTACCGCAACCGATTATCAGCCAGAAGACAATATTACCTTAGTCCCAAGCCATCATGGCAAAGTCAAAGAGATAAGCGATAGCACCCTAAGTTTTATGATTTGGAATATCGGATATGGAGGACTAGGTGCACAATCTGAATTCTTTTATGAAGATGAAGGGAGTCTTCGCTCTGGTAAATTAGGCACACGCCCTACAAAAGAAATTAGCGACCAATATTTTGAAGGAATTAAAAATACCATCCAACAACATCCTGCTGACTTTTATTTACTACAGGAAGTAGATGTAGATTCCAAAAGAGGTCATCATCGCAACCAGATGGAAGATATTCAGCACTTGCTCCCAAATTATTTTTCTAGTTTTGCGACCAATTATAAGGTTCGCAGAGTGCCCCTTCCCGTATTAGAACCTTGGGATGTCTATGGCAAAGTCTTGGGTGGATTAGGTACTTTCGCAAAGTACGAACCTGACATTTCTAGTCGATTACAATTACCGGGAAATTATAGCTGGCCGACCCGTGTTTTTCAATTGGATAGGTGTATTTCGTATCATGAATTTCCTACAAATACGAACCATAAATTGGTTGTCATGAATATCCACAACTCTGCTTTTGACAAAGGAGGAAAATTAAAAAAACAGCAGATGGCATTTATTAGAGAATTGGCAATAGATGCCTACAAAAAAAATAATTATGTCCTCATCGGAGGGGATTGGAATCAAAACCCAACAAACTTCAGACCCGAATCTTATCAATTTGGCTATACCACAAAGCGGGCTATTCCGATTGCACAAGATGCCTTTCCTGATGATTGGACTTGGGTGCATGATCCTATATTCCCAACCAATAGAAGTGTGAAAGATCCTTATGAATCTGGAAAGACACCTGTGACCACGATTGATTTCTTTGTGCTTTCGCCAAATTTAAAAGCCCTCAATATTAAAACCATTGACTTGGATTTTCAATATTCAGATCATCAACCGGTGTGGCTAGAAATTGGCATTACTCCACCACCAGCTGAATAGTTTTCAAGGCATTCCCTGCATCTGAAAAGATAATAACCGTATAAACACCTCTATCAAACATTGGTAACTGGTTCGTTTTTTCCGAAAGGTAAACAACTTGTCCTAGAAGATTTAGCACTTTAATCTTATA
>CAYRVZ010000178.1:0-6629 GCA_964427815.1 uncultured Saprospiraceae bacterium
AGAATTGGTTTTAAATATCATGTTACTAGCTATTTCAGCCATAGTCGTATTATTAATCTCTTCTAGAATCATGAATTATTTAGTTCATTTTGTTGGTATGAATTTTCAATCAGGTAGTGACTGGCAAGCAAAAATAATTCCTGCCTTTTTCTTATTCCTTTCTGAATTTATATTACTCTGGACTTTCTTTGGATTTGTCTTTGGGGCAATACTTTCGCATTTTTCTGCAAAGGAAATAACTGAAGCCACGAACCTCAAAAAAGCGATAGAAAATATTGGTACTGAAAAACGCATTAAAGGCATGCTTCGCGAATGAAGATACTAAAACCCTATATTATCCTGTTGATTATCAGTCTGTTAGCCTTTCATTCTTTTGCACAGACAGAAGAAATCGAAGCTATTGAGGAATTACAATATCTAGATCCCATAGAACAAGATGAGGCTGTTTACAATCGAGAGCACCCAAAACCAAAAAAATGGGACAAGCAAAACCATGCGTACCTCCAAGAAAAAATCACGCAAAAAAATGGGGCAGATGCCCTATGGCAAAAAGAAAAAAAGAAATTTAAATTCAAACAAAAAGAAAAGGAAACAACAAAAATAATAGAGCAGCCAGATGATTATTCCAATGCATTTAGTGGGGAAGGCTGGGGAGAAGGATTACGTGTTTTTCTCCTCGTCATCGGAGCCATTTTTGTCATTGGGTTGATTATTTATCTAGTGCAAGGAGGAAGCTTTCGTCAAGGTAAAAAAATCAGCGTCGATATCAGTGACGCAAGATTAAATTGGATTGAAGAAAACCTACCAGAAGCAGATGTACTAACACCACTTGAGTCTGCCATCCTAGCCAAAGAATATAGAAAAGCCATCCGATTATATTTCCTCCTCATCGTTCAAAGATTGACCCAATCTGGAGAAATTAACTGGCAGAAAGAAAAAACCAATCGAGCTTATATTTTAGAAACTTACAACAAAAACTACCATGCACCCTTCAAGACCTGTGTCAGAATTTACGAAAGAGTCTGGTACGGAGAACGACAGGTAGATGAAACGGATTTTTTAAAGATAGAACCTACTTTCAAACAGCTTTCCGAACAATTATCCACTCAAATTCTCCCCATGAATGAAGAATAAAAGCGCACTCATTTTTGGGATTATCACGGTCATACTGTTAGCCATCTTTCTTTATTTAAAGTATGGCAAAAGAAATCGAGTCAGTATGTGGTATGAAGACTATACCGAAAGACATAAGGAACCCTATTCCCTATATTTTGCTGAAAAAATCTTAAAGAATTACTATCCCAAAAAAGGATTTGTTGAGGTTCAGAAAAACTTCTCTGAAGACTTAAAAAGTAATCAATATAAAGAGGGCAATTACTTTTTTATCGGTCAAAATTATTACACTTCATCTGCGAGTACAGACTCCTTATTACAATTTGTAGCCAAAGGAAATACGGCTTTTATTGCGAGCAAAAATCTACCCTATCATCTCCTTTTCAAATTATTCAAAGGAAATACTTATTGTGGTGAGGAAGATTATACAGGTGAAGAAGCTATATTTTCTTACCGTTCTACCGTTAATCTACTACATCCAAACTTGGCATTAAAAGTAGGAAATCCATTATATTTCAAAGGAAGACAAATAGGAAAAAAAACCAAACACCGCTGGAATTATATCCCCGCACAATACCTTTGTGAACAAGGGTTAATTCCAGTCGGCACATTAGATAAAAATCAAGTTAATTTTGCATATATTCAACATGGAAAAGGGCGAGTTTATTTGCACACCAATCCAGAAGCATTTTTAAATTTTTTCTTAATCGAAGAGTCTGGAAAAAAATATTTTGATGGAGTATTGGCACACTTAAAAGACGACTTAATCTACTATGATATTGCTTCGCGTTTCCCCAAAAGAGAAGAATGGGCAAGAAACAACCAAAGCTTCGACAAAACCGAAGGACCGTTAACCTATATTCTTTCACAGCGGTCATTAGCTTATTCTTGGTATTTGCTTTTATCAATGGGGCTGCTTTTTATGTTTTTTAGAAGTAAACGTAAACAAAGAATCATTCCAATTCCAGTTAGAAATGAAAACACTTCTTTAGTCTTTATTCAGAATATTTCAAACTTATATTTTCAGCAAGGAAATAATAAGCAACTGATAGAAAAAAAATACATTTACTTCTTCGACTTTATTCGCACGAAGTATAACATGACCCTTCGAGAACCTGCCGACTTTGTCAAAAAATTGGCTCAAAAATCGGGTGTAGAAGAATCTAAATTAACTGAATTACTAGTCCTACAGAAGAACATCAAAAATACCACTTTTTTGAGTGACACCACAATGACAAAAGTAGCACTACTCATCAACCAATTTTACTCAAACTGTAAATAATGAATTATGGACGATAACAAAGATTTTCAAAACGAATTTGACCAGCCCACAGAGCCAAATGAAGATTTTGCGCAAGCGAATAATCAAGCGCAAGATGTGACAAGTGAATTTACACAAAACACGCATTTGGATTTAGCCCCAGTTCTGCGGTTGACCCAAAGTATTCATCAAGAGCTAAGCAAGGTTATTATTGGACAAAAAGAAACCATCGACCTATTAGTTGTGGCTATCCTGTCAGATGGTCATGTCTTACTAGAAGGCGTTCCGGGAATAGCTAAAACATTGATAGCAAAGCTTTTATCAAAAGCAATGGACATGAAATTCTCAAGAATTCAGTTCACCCCAGACCTCATGCCTACCGATGTAGTCGGGACGAATGTATTTAACATGAAAACCACAGAGTTTACGTTCATGCCCGGACCCATCTTTGGAAATATCGTATTAGTAGATGAAATCAATCGAGCTCCAGCCAAGACGCAATCAGCTATGTTTGAGGTAATGGAAGAAAAGCAAGTAACAGTCGATGGTGTGACTTATCCGATGGATTTGCCTTTCTTTGTGATGGCGACCCAAAACCCAATTGAGCAAGAAGGGACGTACAAACTGCCAGAAGCACAATTGGACAGATTTCTCTTTAAATTAAAAATGGAATACCCTTCCTTATCGGAAGAAAAAAGCATCTTGTATCGCTTCCATAACAACTATTTTTCAGATCCTTCTTCCACTGTAGAAGCGACCTGCTCAAAGGAAGACTTAAACCATACAAGACAACTTGTAGAGCAGATTTTGATTCAAGAAAATCTATTGGACTATATTGCCGAGATTGTACATAATACACGAAACAATGGAGACCTATTTTTAGGAGCATCTCCACGTGCTTCATTAGGCATTTTAAAGGCATCAAAGTCCTATGCGGCCATCAATGGGCGGGACTTTGTCACTCCAGATGACATTCAAGCCGTAGCCTACCCCATCTTAAATCATAGGATCATCCTAAATCCCGATAGAGAAATGGAAGGCTATGAGACAAAAGATGTCATTGACTCTATCTTGCACTTAATTGAAGTTCCTAGATAAGCTCATTATGAAATCAATTTTTCTAAGCAATCGATTCTTTTTGGCACTCGGGATGTTTGCCATTTTATTTGCACTATCATTCTCGATAGTTGCCCTTTTTAATATTGCTTTAGGTTTGTTAATTGCCTTTGGATTCATCATATTATTTGAGATATTTTTTGTCTTTCGACAAAAGAATCCATTAGACGGTAGTCGAAGGACACCTAAAATACTATCTCTAAGTGATCAAAATAATATATATCTCAACCTCTCCAACAACACCAATCAGACTTTCAAAATTGAAGTAATCGATGAACTTCCCGTTGAATTAGAAGTCAGAAATTTTGCCTTCAATACCCACATAAGTGGGCTAGAAAATATCGAGCATCAATACACCATCAGACCCTTATCAAGAGGTAAGTATCAATTTGGTCATACCAATTGCTATATCTCTACCCTCTTGCATTTTATCCAAAGAAAAGTACAAGTAGCACAACCTAAAACAGTCCCAGTCTATCCATCTATCATTCAGATGAAGGAATTAGAATTGAAGACTTTAGCAAGCTTGGCTATCAATCCGGGTATCAAGAAATTACGCAGAATTGGGCATAGTTATGAATTTGAACAAATAAAATATTACCAACGAGGCGATGATATGCGTAGCATCAACTGGAAAGCAAGTTCTAGGCGTAATGAGTTGATGATCAACCAATACGAAGACGAACGCTCCCAACAAATCTATTGCATCATCGACAAAAGCCGAGTCATGCGCATGCCGTTTAATGGGCTTACACTCATGGACTACGCCATCAATACCAGTCTTGCTTTATCCAATATTATTCTCAAAAAACACGATAAACCCGGACTCATTACTTTCTCCGATAAACTGGGTTCGCTCATCCCCGCTTCTGACCATAACCGTCAAATGCAAAAGATTTTAAATGCACTTTACGGAGAAAAAGAAAGAAACCTCGAAGCCAATTATGAACTATTACATTATGCGACTCGCCGGCTCATCAACGGGCGAAGCATGATTCTATTATTCACTAATTTTGAAAGCTCCTATGCTTTAGAAAGAGTCCTGCCTACCCTACGAAAAGTTAATAAAAATCATCTTTTAGTTGTAGTACTTTTCATCAATACAGAGATTGAAGCTTTCGCTAAAAAAACACCCAATACCACTGAAGATTTATACCGTCAAGTCACCGCTGAAAAATTCCTCTACGAAAAAAGAAAGATGACTAATCGACTACGCCAATACGGTATTCAATCCATTTTTACTCGACCAGAGGATTTATCCATCAATACGATTAATAAGTATTTGGAACTGAAGGCTAAAGGCATGATTTAAGCAGGTTGTGGTTGTTGGTTCCGGATTTTATCGACCGTTTCAGCTTGTCCAAAAAAAAGATAGCTTCCAGCTAAAGTTGGAAGTACCAAGGCTATGAACTACACGAAAGCATCGAACAACCGATTTTCGACCTTGCCCAGTCGGGGCGTTTCACAAACCATTTTTCCATGTCCAATTGTTCGTCGTACGGTTTTTTTAATAGCTCAAACAACTCCTCAATAACTGAATAGTCCTCTTTATGAGCAGCATCTATGGCTATTTGTGCCATATAATTCCTAAGGACATACTTGGGATTGACGGCATCCATATTTACTTTTCTTTCCTCGTCAGAAGCTTGTTCTTCTGTTAAACGAGCGGCATAATCAGCAAACCAAGTCGTCCATTTCTTCTTAGTATTTTTCTTTATTTCTTTCGGCAAGTAAAAAGCATCTCGTACGATTTCAAACCAATTTGAAGGTTCTGTTCGTTTAAAACTACTCAGTTTTCGGTAAAAAATAGTCATATCCGTTTCCGTCAAATGTAGATGCTCTTCCAAATCTTTTATGAGTACAAAATCAGCATTAGTTTTTGCCGTCAGTCCCAATTTAGTCCGCATCATTGTTAAATAAGCTTGCTTGTACTTTTGAATAAAGCTATTCAATATTTCTTCGAGCGGTTCCACTTCTTTTATTAGTGGGTAGAAAGTATTCGCTAATTTATGTAAATTCCATAACACAATTTCTGGTTGACTTCCAAAACGATAGCGCTTATGTTGCTTATCTGTCGTATTCGGCGTCCAGCCCATATCATAATTGTCTAACCATCCATAAGGACCATAGTCTATTGTCAATCCCAAAATTGACATATTATCCGTATTCATTACCCCATGTACAAAACCGACCCGCTGCCACTCAACAACCATGTCCAAACTCCTATCACAGACCCCTTCCAATAAATCCAAATAAGCCTGTTTCCCAGCAGTTTTAATCGTAGGATAAAAGTGCTTAATTGTGTAATCTGCTAATTGCTTGAGTTCCTCAAAATTCTCCCTTGCTGCCAATATTTCAAAACTACCAAAACGGATAAAGCTAGGCGCAACCCGACAGACAATAGCCCCAGGCTCCATCGCCGAATTACCATCATATAACATATCTCGTAACACCTCATCTCCTGTTAGCGAAAGGGACAAAGCACGTGTAGTCGGCACCCCTAAGTGATACATCGCCTCACTACACAAATACTCCCGAATCGAAGAACGTAATACCGCTAAGCCATCCGCATTTCTAGAATAAGGCGTTTCTCCAGAACCTTTTATTTGCAATGCCCAGCGCTTATCATCGTGTACAATTTCAGCAATATTAATCGCTCGACCATCCCCTAATTGCCCAGCCCAATGTCCAAACTGATGCCCTCCATAACACATGGCATAAGACTTCGTTCCTTCCAATAAGACATTGCCGGTCACGATATCTCTAAACTCATCAGAAGCTACATCCTCTTTGGTAAAACCCAGAGCCTCAGCCATTTCCATGCTTACATGAATCAAGTTCGGCTGACTTGTCTTACGAGGTTCTACAAAAGAAAAACAGGCATTGGAGACCTGACGACGCTCATTTTTTAATATAGGATCAGCGGGTAGTTCTTTGGTAAAGGTATCTTGGAGGTTTAGTTTCATTTTAGTTGGTTGTCAGTCATTGTTTTATTTCTATTCTGTAGATCTAATTTATAAAGGTAAGGATTTTTTTATACTTAGGATATTCTTTACCGTACCCAACCAAGTGAATCATCCTTTCAATAACCAATCCTGAAGTAAATCCCATAAAAAGAGGCATACCTGCCAGTATGCCT
>CAYRVZ010000179.1:0-6583 GCA_964427815.1 uncultured Saprospiraceae bacterium
CCCGTGAGTAATACGGATTATTTTGTATTTCCAAAGGCTGGAAACTACACCGCGATACCCAATCAAGATCCCAATAATCCAATCACCAAGGAAAAGGTGACCTTAGGACAATTACTATATTTTGAAACGGGTTTTGCGCAAGCTTCTAAGTATCCTGCTGCCATGGAGACATACTCCTGTGCCTCTTGTCATATTGCCGAAAAGGGGTTTACACCTGGCAGAATTCAAGGTATTGCCGATGGGGGAATTGGTTTTGGTGTAAATGGGGAAGCTCGAGCCATGTGGAATATTTTTGATGAGGAAGAACTGGATGTACAAGGGGTGCGACCGTTGTCTATGATTAATGTGGCGTACGTCACCAATACATTTTGGAATGGACAGTTTGGGGCGAATGACAAAAACATCGGGACAGAGGATGTTTGGGATTTTCATGAGGAATTTAAAGTGAATAATTTAGGTCTTTCGGGTCAAGAAAGCCAGCATATTATTGGTATAGAATCTCATCGACTACTCGTGACAGAAAAACTATTGGACGAGTATGGATATCGACCCTATTTTGATGCGGCTTTTCCTGAGATAGCCGTTGAAGAGCGGTACTCGACGATGATGGCAAGTTTCGCATTAGCGGCCTATTTGAGAACTATTTTTGCAGATAAAGCTCCTTTTCAGGATTGGTTAAAAGGTAATAAGAATGCTTTGACCCAGGATCAAAAGAAAGGTGCTTTAGTTTTTTTGACGAAAGCGGGATGCACGGGGTGCCATAAAAGTCCTTCCTTCAATTCTATGGAATTTCATAGAATCGGTGCCCGCGATATGTATAAACATGACGGGTCGTTGTTTACAGATGCAGCGGATGATCGCAACTTAGGGAGGGGTGGCTTTACACGGAAGCCTGAGGATATGCGTGCTTTTAAAGTGCCACAATTATATAATGTAGCTGATTATGCAAGCTACTTTCATGGTAGTAGCTTGGAGACTTTGCGAGAGGTAATGAATTATAAATTAAGAGCGAAGTCCGAGAATCCTTTTGTGTCGAATGCTGACCTTTCGGAAAAATTTAAAGAGATTAAGCTTACGGCTGTTGAAAAAGAAAACTTACTCGATTTTTTGACCAACGCACTCAGAGATCCGGATATGACTCGTTATGTTCCCGATAATATCTTGTCGGGAAATTGCTTCCCAAATAATGACCCTTTTTCTAAATTGGACATGGGCTGCGAGTAGTGCTTGCTGGAATTTATGAGCTGAATTCAGTTTCTTGCCACATATCCCACAAAACTAACTTAAACCAAATTAGTATGCTTGGAACAGCTTTTATTACGTAAGGGTTAAAAAAATCAAATTTAATATTCCTAGGGAACAAATCAGTGACCGTAAGCGACGTAAAAATAAAAGCTAACAGTAAAAGGCGGGTATTCAGGTTGTTAGGTGGACTTGAGAAATACCAAAGGGCTACTCCTGCCAACGCAATAATGAAAGTTGGGGACTCGGCTTTGTGGTTAAATATAACGACCCATAGTAAGACAGAAGCTAATGTAAGGAGTCTAAAATGGAAGGATTTATATTTATTGAATTGGGTCAAAGGAAGTAAAAATAATACAATACCGCCTAGAATAACATATAGTTTGTTGACGCTTATTTTAAACCAAGACTCTAGCCAACCCATGACAGAATAACCATGTGATAAACTATAATCTTGATCCAATAAGTACCACCAGCATTCATATTGATCTAAAAGTGATGCTTTTCCCAAAAATACGATCGGTAGAATAAATAATAATACGCCCCAGAAAAGAGCCCATCCGATGCCCTTTAGTTTTTGGGGAGAGAATAGAAAAATAGCAAAGGCGACTAGACCAAAAATCTTGATGTATATTGACAATACTATCATCAAGCTCGCCCAAACTATTTGCTTGCGCTCTAAAAAACCAAAAGCAAAAATGGCTAAGCCAGCCATCAAGCCATTGGATTGTGTGTTTTGTAAGGAGGTGAGCATCTCCACAAAAACAAATAACAACATAAATCCTTTTTGGCGTTGACTTAGATTGGGTAAAAACCAAATTGAAAAGAAAAAAACCAACGAATTAAGCAAATTCCACAAGGAAATGCCCAACACATCAGGTAAATAAGCAAAGAGCCCAAAAAACAATGAAAAAGAGGGGCTGTACTTATATAAATCCCAATGTTCGTCGGGATATAGTTGGTAAATGTCTTGGTGGGTGATTAAATGAAAATAGGATTGTTTAAAAATAACATAGTTATTGTAATGCGTATAAACTAAATCGGGATCAGGTGCAAAATTATTATCCCCAAGTAGATATAGCTGGACACTAGCAATAATGGCAATGAAAACATAAAACCAAAATTGAATCCTTTTATTAATAATATTACTTACCGTCTTTTTCCAGTTCATGCTTAATCGTATAGTAGATATTTACTTCTTGTCTTGTTAAACTTTTTCAATTCTGCCTGCCAAGTTGCTTCAATTTCCTCAGCCGAAAGACCGGCTTTTATTTGCTTGCGTAATCGGTCACTTCCAGCGAGTTTGTCAAAGAAATTATTCTTTAAAAAGAATTTTTCTTTGTTTGGGAACTGGGCATAAGCGGTGACCAAATAACCAATATTAAATTTCATTTTTAATGTTTCATCTAGCGTTAACTTACTGAGGTTGAAACCCTTACAGGTTTTTCCTTCTAATTTGGGGTGTTTAGCTCCTGGCAAGGGTGTAGGAGAAAAGGTTGTATCCCCTTTCGAAAAATTTGGATGTCCATATAATTGAAATTGATTATGTGTGCCACGACCCACACTGATAACAGTACCTTCAAAAAGACAGAGAGAAGGGTAGAGTAGAATTGATTTTTGATTGGGTAAATTAGGCGAAGGATTAATGGGTAATGCGTAAGGGGTTTGGTGCGTATAATTTTCGCAAGTAATAACTTCAAGTTTTGCCGTAACGCCATTTTGAAGCCAACCTTCCCCCACAATCATTCGTCCATATTCCCCAATAGTCATGCCATGCACAATGGGTACCGGATGCATTCCTACAAAGGATTTAAATGCGATATCTAAGACAGGCCCATCCACATAATGCCCATTTGGGTTGGGGCGATCCAAAATCAATACTGGTATGTCATTTTCAGCGCAAGCTTCTAAAACATAATGCAAGGTTGAAATATAGGTATAAAAACGGGCGCCCACATCTTGGATGTCAAAGACCAGTAGATCGATACCTTCGAGTTGCTTTTGGGTTGGTTTTCGGTTTTTGCCATAGAGCGAAATAACGGGTAAGCCTGTAAGCGGATCTTGACCATCTTTAACTTTAGCCCCTGCATCCGCTTTCCCCCTAAAGCCATGTTCTGGTGAAAAGATAGCCATCAGTTGGATGCCTTGGCTCAGCAAAGTATCTGCCAGGTGTCTGCCAGAGACGGTTGCGGTTTGATTCGCTACTAAGCCTATTTTCTTACCTTTGAGCTTGTGGAGGTATAGATCCATTCGTTCTGCTCCCATGAGGATGATGGACTTTTGAGCAGACTTTACAATAGCTTCTTTGTGATTGCTTTCAACGACTTGGCCATTGGCACAAGAAAAAAACAATAGAATAAAAAGGGAAAATAATTTTAACGGAAACATACAGCTGATTTATAGCAAGGCTTTAACTAATTCTAGACTTTGAACCCAAGAAGAATCTACCCATAAGTATTCAAAAAGGATGCAGACTCAAAAGCTATTAGAAATTGAAGCTGCAATTTAAGCGTTTTTTGGATAATGTATGGTATTGCTATTTCTTACCCTTGGAGTATCAGTGCTTTTGGGACTGCGAGAGTATATTGTGGGGCTATGTTATCTATGGTGGTAACGATAATAATCGGAATTACCATGTATGATATGAGGTATAGAGCTATTGTATTGGTATTTATTTCTGTAATTCCAATTATTTAATTATCTTTGTGTGCTTACCATGATTTAAATATATAAAGATGGTAATACCGCCTTTGAAAAAATGATTTAAAGATATCAAATTATCTTTAAACCCTATCTTTGGAAGGCTTCAATAAAATATCATAGTGGTCATACTGATTTTAAAAGTGGAAAGCTTACAGTTATTAGGTAAGATAATCATTTTAGGTTGAACACTTACTAGTATAACCCTCACTCCACCCCCAATCGTGCAAAGCCTCCTTCAAAGTCACGAACCTCTCCCATGAGCGGAGGGATGACAAAAGACCCACTCTTATCAATAAATCCTACCCCTTCGTCCGTTACTATACGAGCTAGGCCGTCCTGAAAGGACCAGACCAGTTCATAGTGAGGTGAAATTACAAACTCCCCACTGGTATCTACAAACCCCCATTTGTGGTCAATTTGAGCCTTGGCAAGCCCTTCCGAAAAGCGATATAATTGTTTAAATCCTTCTCCATATTGTAAGCCGCTGGAGTCAATCATAAAGTACTCCTGTTCATATTGAAGCGCCCAGCGATGATTACCCAAATTCACTAAATCCGAAAATATGGGCATCAATAGCCAATCCCCGTTCGTATTTATGGCACCATATAAGCTATCTTTTTGTACAACAGCAGAGGAGTCATAAAAGGCCTTGCCCGTACTAAAATTTTCCGTTATAAAAGTTTTGCGGCGTACATCATAAAATCGAGTCCCCTTACTATCTCGAACCAAAAAAATGGCACTTTTTGCTTGTGGGTCTCGATAAATGAAAGAATATTTTGGGGTCAAAACATAGGAGCCATATCTATCAATTACCCCAAATTTCGAATTTGCTTTGACGATCGCCATATCATTTTGAAAACCATAACCATCTTCAAACTGAGGGTTAATGACGGTACGCCCTTTGGGGTTAATGTAGCCCACTAAGTTGTTTTGCCAGATGGGGGCACGATTATCGTTAAAGTTGCCGGCCCTAGAGCAAAAAATGGGAAAAGCAGATTTTCCAGAAGGGTCGATAAAGATGGTTTTACCCTCCTCCGTGACGACCTTTGCAACTTGATTGTAAAAGGAGTTAGCCTGTAAATACATAGGCTTAATGCTTTCTTGTCCAGTAGAATCGATATAACCCCACAAATAGCCCGCTCGAAAAGCCGCTCTGCCTTCATGAAAATCACGAATTTCTTGGTATTTTAACGGAATGGTCACTTCGCCAGCACGATTAATAAAACCCCATCGTTTAGTGGTCATTGGGTATTCATCCTGCTTGACATTAATCGAGGAGATTAACTGATCGCCTTTACAACCTACAAGCAAAACGGCTACAAGAACAAATATAAATTGGTGTTTCATAACTAGAAATTTTCTACCACCAATTTATTTCGCGCAAGCCCTTAGATAGGACTTGCGCAAAAAAGTGGGTCTATTTCATAACCGATGCGACCGCCTTGGCTGCATCTTGTAGTGTAACGGCTGACAGGACATTTAACCCCGAATCATCGATGATTTTTTTCGCTATATCTGCATTTGTCCCTTGTAATCGTACGATAATGGGCACTTTAATGTCCCCAATGTTTTTGTAGGCATCCACAATACCATTTGCCACACGGTCACATCTTACGATTCCACCAAAGATATTAACCAAAATCGCCTTCACTGCTGGATCTTTTAGGATAATTCTAAACGCATTTTCAACACGTGTCGCATCTGCGGTACCACCCACATCTAAAAAATTAGCAGGTTCTCCACCTGACAACTTGATGATGTCCATGGTGGCCATCGCTAAACCAGCACCATTGACCATACAGCCAATGTTTCCATCCAAATTAACATAGTTCAAATCGAATTTTTTAGCCTCTAATTCTGTAGGATCATCTTCAAAAGGATCGTGCATCGCAGCTAATTCAGGATGTCTGAACAAGGCACTTTCATCCAAAGCTACTTTACAATCAATTGCCATTATTTCGTCATTGGCAGATTTAAAGCACGGATTGATTTCAAAAAGACTGGCATCACTCCCCAAGAAGGCCGCATACAAAGACTTGATAAATGCCACCATCTCTTTCATTGCTTTACCAGAAAGACCCAAGTTGAAAGCAATTTTCGTCGCTTGAAAAGGACGAAGACCCACGCCTGGATGGATATGTTCTTTAAACACTAACTCCGGTGTTTCTTCTGCTACTTTTTCAATATCCATTCCTCCTTGCGTGGAATAAATAATTACGTTTCTTTGCTTTTCTCTATCCATCAGGACACTTACGTAAAATTCCTGTGGGGTGGACGGTCCATCTACAAATACGTTTTCTTCGATTAATACCTTCCGGACCAGCTTGCCTTCTTTTGACGTTTGAGGAGTAATCAACTGCATCCCGATGATGTCAGAAGCATATTGTTGTACCTCATTTAAGTCTTTGGCGATTTTGACACCCCCTCCTTTACCACGACCACCTGCATGGATTTGGGCTTTGACCGCACAGCCATTAGAGCCCTTTCCAAATAACGCTTTAGCAGCTGTTACAGCCTCTTCTGGTGTAGTTGCCAAGATAGATTCTGGTATTTTAACGCCGTATCCAGACAATAATTTCTTTCCTTGATATTCGTGAAGATTCATTCTTTTATTTTACTTGGTTAATCGATAGCTTGC
>CAYRVZ010000180.1:0-6576 GCA_964427815.1 uncultured Saprospiraceae bacterium
ATATGGTTGCAGTCAAGGAGCAAAATACCAAGTTGTTTTATAAAATTTATCCGAACCCAACGAGTGACTTCTTATATGTAGCATTCGATGGCGACTTCCCATTAGAAGAAACAAGTATCGAATTAATATCGAATTCTGGACAAATTATATTTTCTGAAAAGAAGCAAATTCAGCATAAATCTCAATTACAGATCAACACTAAATCTTTTCCGAAAGGAAGCTATATATTAAAAATTAAACGAGGCAGTGTTATGCAAAGTATCCCTGTGGTTTTAAAATAAAATATTATTCTGCAAAACGATTAATCACTAACTCATACACACCTGAAATAATATATTCAATTGCTATCGACATGACAATAAAGCCCATGACTCGAGAAATAGCCTTCAACCCACCTCGTCCTAATGCTTTAAAAAGTAAAGGCGCAGCTCGTAAAGTAACCCAAACCAATAGCGCTGACACCAAAATAACACCGACTATCATCATCCTATCTGACCAAGCATTATTAGCAGTGTACCAACTAATTAGTAGAGAAATAGAGCCCGGACCAGAAAGCATCGGCATGGCCATAGGTGAAAAAGAAATGTCTTCCTTCTCCATGGCTTCATCTTTTACTTTGGCATTCATCCCCCGACTTTTGGAGAACTCGCCTGACAGTAAGCTAAAGCCAGATTGAAAAATAACAATACCGCCAGCAATCCGCATGGCATCAATAGAAATGCCAAAAAACTTCAGAATATAGACTCCTGCAAAAAAAAAGAGCAAAAGGATAAAGAAAAAATAGATGCTTGTTTTAAAAGCAGTATGTTTTCGTTCATCGGGTGTTTCGTCTGCCGTCATCGCCAAATAAATCGGCACCGCCCCTAGGGGGTTAACCACTGAAATTAAAGACGCCAAGATGGAAATAAAAGCTATAGCCATATAGTAATTTTAATATTCTGAAGTGAAACTAAATTCAATTTCAGGATGATTTTCTTTCACACTATTGAGTGTCCATTGGGTTTCGGCAAGAAATACTGGATTCCCTTTCTTGTCCAGCGCAATGTCTCTTTTTCTTCGAGAAATAAATGCTTTAATGTCTTCTGGTTTTCCAGTTATCCAAGCAGCTTTATACAAACGAAGCGGTTCGTATCGAACTCTCGCAGCATATTCATGCTCCATCCGATATTGAATGACTTCAAATTGTAGCGCCCCTACAGTACCTATTATACGCTTATTATCCAGTGTTCGAATAAATAATTGTGCCACACCTTCATCCATTAATTGATCCAATCCTTTATAAAATTTCTTATACTGCATCGGATCTTTATTCTCCACTATTCTAAACTTTTCAGGAGAAAAAGTAGGAATCCCAACATAATGCATCACCTCCCCTTCTGTCAACGTGTCTCCGATCTTAAAGTTTCCACTATCATACAACCCTATCACATCTCCGGGATAAGCTGTTTCAACTATTGTTTTTTGAGCCGCCATAAAAGCGGTTGGCTGTGAGAATTTTATTTTCTTTTCATGTCGTACGTGGTAGTAGTTTGTATTTCGCTTGAACGTACCCGAACAGATACGTAAGAAGGCTATTCTGTCCCGGTGCTTAGGATCCATATTAGCATGAATCTTAAATATGAAGCCAGAAAATTTTTTTTCTTCCGGTTCAACAATTCGTACATCTGTTTCTCTAGTTAATGGCGGAGGTGCAATATCGACAAAGCAATCTAGCATTTCTTTTACGCCAAAATTATTCACCGCACTACCAAAAAAAACAGGACAAATATCTCCCTTCAAATAATCCTCTTTCTCGAATTTCGGATAGACAGAAGTAATCATCTCAATCTCTTCTCTTAGCACTGCTGCATCTTCTTCTCCTATATGTTGTTCCAATTCATCGGTCTTAATATCTGAAATGATGATAGTTTCAGATTCTGCTTGTTTAGCATGCGGCTTAAACAAAGACAACTGTTCTTCATAGATATTATAAACCCCTTTGAACCGCTGACCCATCCCGATGGGCCAACTCAATGGCACCACATTCACCTCTAACTCTCCTTCTATCTGATCCAAAATATCAAATGCATCTAGCCCTTCTCGGTCCATCTTATTCACAAAGAAGATGAGCGGGGTAGCTCTCATGCGACATACTTTTACCAATTTTCTAGTCTGTGCTTCCACTCCCTTCGCTATATCTACCACCACAATGGCGCTATCCACAGCTGTCAGTGTCCTAAACGTATCTTCTGCAAAATCCGCGTGTCCTGGCGTATCCAAGATATTGATTTGCTTATCTCGATATTCAAAACCCATAACCGAAGTCGCAACCGAGATACCTCTTTGTCGTTCGATTTCCATAAAATCCGAAGTAGTTGTCTTCTTGATTTTATTGGACTTGACGGCCCCTGCCACTTGTATAGCACCTCCAAAAAGGAGTAGTTTTTCCGTAAGGGTCGTCTTTCCTGCATCCGGGTGACTAACTATCCCAAAGGTCTTTCTTTTACTTATCTCTTGTTGTAAACTCATTATTTAATTTCAGGCTGCAAAGGTAGGGGAATTTTGGTTTCTATTCTTGTTTGGGAGGCACACATATTCAGTCTGAAATCACCTCCTACTAGTCTAGTGCCTGTAATATTTGCTTACAAACTTTGCGAATCTCAGTTTTAGAAATAATCAATGGAGGAGCAATCCGAAAACTTTTTTCGTCAAACAAAAACCAATCCGTGATAATACCAAGTTCCAAGCACCTTTCGACTACTTGAAACATTCTTGCAGAAGATTCTAATTCCACTGCCATCATCAACCCTTTACTTCTTACTTCTACAATCGAAGGATGCACCAACAACTTTCTAAAGAGTGCTTCCTTTTCTTTTACTTGCGCCAATAATTTACTTTTTAATAATACTTTGATGGTTGCTAATCCAGCCGCAGCACTAACAGGGTGCCCCCCGAAGGTCGTAATATGCCCGAGGATAGGATTTTGCGCAAGTACTTTCATTATTTTTCTGGAAGCAATAAAAGCCCCTATCGGCATGCCCCCCCCCATGCCTTTCGCTGTCAATAATACATCTGGTGTAACCCCAAACCCTTGAAAGGCAAAAAAATGTCCCGTCCGACCGTATCCTGTTTGAATCTCATCAAATATCAACAAGGCGCCTACTTCTTTACATCGTTTTCGTAATTTCTTTAAGTACGATTTTTGAGGGACGATAATACCGCCTTCCCCTTGAATGGGTTCGATGATGACACAGGCCGTACGCTCTGTAATCTTCTCCAAATCACTTACTTCCCCAAAATCTATGTGCTTAATCATGGGCAATAATGGGTGATAGCCTGCATTAAAAGTACTTGGATTCATCAAACTTGCCGCCCCTTGGGTACTGCCATGATAGGCATTCTTTGCAGCAATAATTTCGTACCGACCTGTATATTTTTTTGCCAACTTCATAGCTCCTTCGACGGCTTCACTACCAGAATTTACAAAGTAAACAGTATCCAATGACTTGGGTAAAGCATCAGTAATCGCCTTGGCCAATTGTACTTGTGGTGCAAGAACGTATTCTCCATAAACCATTGCGTGAAGATAACAATCCGCTTGGTCTTTGACTGCCTTGACTACTTTAGGATGATTGTGTCCAAGACAACTCACACCGATTCCTGATATTAAATCTATATATTTTTCACCCTTGCGGGAAAATAAATAGATCCCCTCCCCTTTCACAATATCCAACGCTAAGGGTGTAGGCGAAGTCTGCGCTACGTGTGACAAAAACAATCTTCTCAAATTCATTATTAATAATTAAAAATTATATAATCAAATCAGTTCTCTACAAGACAAATAAATATCTCGATATTCTTTCCGTTTCTTCATCACATTGCTCAAATACTCTTTCCACACAATGGCATCTTGAACGGGATCTTTGACGATGGCTCCAATAATCCCTGCTGCCATATCTTCAGAAGTCAAAACACCGTTTCCAAAATGAGCAGACAAAGACAAACCTTGATTGACTACCGAAATCACCTCCGCTGAACTCAACGTCCCTGAAGGTGATTTTAATTTTGTTTTACCATCTTCTGTTACGCCACTTCTTAGCTCTCGAAAGATGGTAATCACTCTTTTAATTTGTTCCAATGAGGATTTTTCTAACGGCATTTCCATCGCTTTAGCCATAGAACTCACCCTAGAAGTAACAATTTTTAATTCTTCTTGCTCTGTCTTTGGTGTGGGTAGTATCACTGTATTAAAACGTCGCTTCAAAGCACCTGATAATTCATTAACCCCTTTATCCCTGTTATTTGCTGTAGCGATTAAATTAAAACCTTTGATGGCGGCTATTTCTGTATTTAACTCGGGTACTGGTAGTGCCTTTTCAGACAAAATAGTAATCAATGTGTCTTGAACCTCAGCTGGAACTCGGGTTAATTCTTCAAAACGAATTATCTTACCATCTTGCATCGCCCGCATGACAGGTGTTTCTACTAGTGCCTCTTTTGAAGGACCTTTCGCTAAAAGCTGTGCATAGTTCCAGCCATATCGGATAGATTCTTCACTGGTACCAGCTGTCCCTTGCACCAATAAGGTTGAGTCTCCAGAGATCGCCGCTGCTATATGTTCGCTCACCCAAGACTTACCCGTACCAGGAATACCGTATAGCAACAAGGCTCGATCCGTTGTTAGCGTCGCGACAGCAATTTCCATCAACCTTTTATCCCCAATGTACTTAGGCGAAACTTCAAAACCGTTTTTCAATTTACCACCGAGTAAAAAAGTCAAAACAGATCTAGGACTCATTTGCCAATTTTCAGGAACTTGATGCTTTTCCTGTTTGATTAATACGTCCAACTCTTCTTTGTACAGTTTCTCAGAATGTTGTCTTAGGGTTTCCATAAATTTTAATTTTTAATATTGTCAAAAGCAGACTTAATGGTAAAAATCTCATCAAAATCATCTTGTAAATTCCTGCTGTGGCTAGACTGGTCAATCAATGTGGGAATAAAATAATGCGTCTTTTTATGAAAAAACGGGGCGCCTCGCCAAAGTGCCAATCTCAGCTGATGTCGATTATTTACATATTTTTCTAAGCAACTTTGAATGGCTACTTTCGTGAAATTTTCGTTCCATCCTTCCGTGATACCTAGATGCTCAATCACAAAATCCATGATGTCTATACCAGCATTTTTCAAGGATTGAGGGTTTTGGGCAAGTATTTTAAATGCTTCTTCTTTCGGTAAAAGTGTCAAAAAATTAAACCCAGCGCCGCCAAATCCTAGCAACTTATACAATTCGCGAGCCAGTTCTACATCTCGATGCCTCCTTGCGTTTAAAACTAATGCTTCCACAAAGCTAGCCTTTTTACTTTTCGATTCCGAACTTATTTTAATTGCATGAATCAACTTCACTAATTTTTGTTTAGAAATATCAAGTAGTGAGCACCAGTTTTCCATAGGCACAATAACGAATGAAAAATATAAAAACTCCGTTACACTTCCCGCTGTCAAATCACCATACAAACCAGTCGTTTGTTCTGCATATTCTCCATGACATACCGCAAACAGAAAATCCGTAATTGGAAATTTTTCTAGCGGGCTTAAAATTTCAATGAGTTCTTTATCGGTCTTTGGCTTAACACCTAGCTTAGCCAACACGCCTTTTTTTTGCTTCCATATTTGGCTAAATACCCCTTCAAAAAAGGAAGAAAAATGTTCACTATTGGGCATTGATATTTGCAGTAAATCTACATATTTCGCCAAAGCCTGGTGTGCTTCACTTTTTGCCGTATCCGTTTTTATTATCGCATCCATATAGTCCAAAATGGGTTGCTTTTTTTCCGAAAGGTAAGGAGCTATTATACTTAAATAATTTTTCTTACTTGCGACTGTTTCTGCTTGAAACACCTCTTCTAGAAAAGTGATCACTTCTTGATTGTCGCCTGTCTGTAGCAGCCCTAAGAAATGCTTTTTGCGCTCCGCCTTCGACAAATCCAAAATTGCTTTTTCTACGCGAATACCTGTTTCCTTTTTCTTAAGCGAAAAAATCCACTTACCTCTCTCTCCTAAGGATTGGACGGCTTCTAATTTATTCTTTTGAAGTGGGGACTTAGTTCCTCCTATCAACGGATTAAACTTCGTAATAAACTCAGGTGGAAATATTTCTTCGCGTCTATTAACCAACTTAATCAATAAAGGCAGAAAAGTAGGCAGTGCGTATCTATTTTCTTTTAAGATTAGTGTTAAGGCACTAACGATTCTATTGTTGCAATACGGCAACACCTCATCTGGGCATTGTTGTATAGAATCCGATATACCCGATATTTTTGTTAAGACATCACCACCCGTCATATAGCCAAAGGTCAAACTCATTCCATCTAAAAACAACTCACTCCCCTCCTTTTCGAGATTCAAATGTTCCTGAACTACATCCGGAAAGATACCCGTTTCCACTTTTTTGATGTTAGTTCCAAGCATAGCCGTCTTAATGATATTGGGATTGAATATTTTCATTAGGTTGTCTTTAATTTTTCATTGACCATCAATCCAATTAATCTGGCACCTGCAAAACTCCGAATAATAAAAGCATCAAAAAAATGCCCC
>CAYRVZ010000181.1:0-6514 GCA_964427815.1 uncultured Saprospiraceae bacterium
CTTATCAATAATAGTCCGTAGGCTTCTCATTTCGCCTCTTAGCTGCCCAATCTGTATGCTTAAATCATTGATATTTTCCGCAAGGTCATCGAGATAACTTTTCAATCGAGCAATAGGATCCATCTTGATAAACACGCCCGTAATGGCACGCATAGCTGACATGTATGCATTTTGTATTATCGTACGAACACTCGGATCTATGACGGCAAAAACCACCAAGGAAAGGATACCTACTACTATACCCAGATACCAATTATTCTGTAAAATAGTCTCAAAAGAAGGTAAATAATTAACAGCAAGATGCGTCAACCCTGAGGCTATTGCAGCCAAAAAAATAGCCGCCGTAATCCCAGAAGACTTTTTCCAAAATGCTCGATTGTCTGTCATTAATTAAGCTCCAAGATATTTGTTAATTAGAACAATATCCGCATCAATGACCTGAACAACCGCTTGATGTGTCTTTTCAAACTTCTCTTTAGTTTGGGTAAGTCGTTCATCTTCTTCGACGATGGAAGCCTCTGTCGATTCTACTTCATCTAGGTAACCCCCAATTTCGTCCTGTAGTTTTTGGATTTGTTCTTTATTCTTATCAATTTGGTATTTCAGTTTCGTTACTTTTTCTTTTTTAGCCTCCACTTTGGTTTGTAGCTGATTACTGAGGGCTTGCGCAAAATTTTGCTCCTCTTTACCTAGTAGGTTTCGGTAATAACCAGCTGTATCAATTAGCTTTTCTTTGGTTAAACCCATAGTTGCAGCTGTTGCAAAAGCGGATTTAAAAGCAGTTGTATCATCCATATTCATTTTTTTAAGAGACTGTACAGCCTGCTTAAATTGGATATAGTCAAATCCAGATAAATCATTTTCAGAAAGTGCTTTCATCAAAAAGCTCAAACTCTTTTCATCTACTCCAGCTGCTTGCGCAAAAAGGTTTTTTAGTTGGTCATTCATACTTTAGGTTTTAGTTCCACAAATTTAGTTCTTTTTTGGGAAAAAGTTTTTTTATTAGTAGTTGTACGTTACTTACAACGCCACCACACGCCAAATAATCTTATCTTTGTTAAAAAGATGCGGCTAATTCCTCTATTCCTCCTCTTCTTAGTAATGTCCAGTTGTTTTTCCCGAAAGGGGCTGACAACAACTCCCAAGACCTTCTTGGCTACGGAGGCGCAATTAATCCTAGCGGGAAAACGGACCCAATCCATGCGCGTACTCCAAATTACGAATCCTAAAGACTCCATCCTATTGCGAAGTAAAAGCCAATCTTTTACCGTTTCTTCCGAAGACACTTTACTCGCTTACTTTTCGGATAGACTATATGCGACGGTTAGAGACCCAGCTCATTCTGGGGTGGGTATCGCTGCCCCTCAAGTGGGTATTTTAAAAAACATCATTTGGATCCAGCGTTTTGATAAAATAGCAAAACCTTTTGAAGTATATTATAATCCTAGAATTGATAAATATACAGAACTCAAACAAACGGTGCTAGAAGGCTGCTTGTCTATTCCTGACATTCAAGATACGTTGCACATGCGGGCTTATGCCATTTTACTTCAGTATGACAATCCTAAGGGAGAACATATCTGTGAAATGATTGAAGATTTTACAGCCGTTATTTTCCAACATGAAATCGATCACTTGAATGGTATCTTATTTACGGATCACTTGAAGAAGGAGCAGGAAGGAGCTATTGGACATGGTTTAGATTAAGTATGAATTGAGTATTGGGACTATCAATTTTCCAATCCATATTGTTTTATCTTTCGATAGAGTGTGCGTTCGGAAATACCCAAATCCTTAGCCGCTTCTTTTCTTCTATTGTTGTGTTTTTCTAACGCCTTCTCGATGAAGTCTTTTTCCATTCTTTCTAAGGACAAAGACTCTTCGACCACTTCTGTTTCTTGGTAATAGGCTTTCATATCCGCGTCCAGCACTCTGGGCTGTTCGTTTTGTGGCAACCATTCCGCTGCTTGAACCGGAGTGGTAGGGTAATCAATTTGAAAAGATGAATCTTGGGTCATCACCGCAGGCTGCCGAATGGGCTCTGTCAAGAAAGTAGCCGAATCAAAATCCGGCATTTGTAGATTATTAGACTTGACTAATTCATGAACCCATTTTTTTAATTGGATCATGTCTTTTTGCAAATCAAATAACACCCGATACAAGAGATCCCTTTCGTGCAAGAAGCTTTCTTTCTCATCCATTATGACAGGTAAATTTCTTTGAAGGATGGTCGGTTTGACAGATACTAACTCTTCTGAAGAAATGATTCTTTTTTCGGTAAGAACCGACAGTTGACCTGCCAGATTTTTTAATTCTCTGACATTCCCGGGCCAAGCATAATGCATTAATAATTGTTCTGCTTCGTCATCTAGTCTAATGGGATCGGTTCGATACTTGTCAGAAAAATCTGCTACGAACTTTTTAAATAGTATGGAGATGTCCTCTCTTCTTTCTTTCAAAGATGGCACATGAATAGGGACTGTATTTAGTCGATAAAATAAATCTTGTCTAAATTTTCCTTTCTGAACTTGCTTTTCTAGATCTACATTTGAAGCGGCAATCACCCGCACGTTTGTTTTGCGCACCACAGACGACCCCACACGCATGAACTCTCCGCTTTCTAATACTCTTAGTAAGTATGCTTGCGTGTCTTTGGGCATTTCTGAAACTTCATCCAAGAAAATTGTTCCGTTATCGACTGTTTCAAAATACCCCTTACGATCGGCTGTAGCCCCTGTAAACGCGCCTTTTTCATGCCCAAACAGCTCCGAATTAATCGTACCTACTGGGATCGCGCCACAATTTACGGCAATAAAAGGGTGATGCTTTCGGGCACTCATCGCATGAATGACTTTGGAGAAAACCTCTTTCCCTACTCCACTTTCACCACTTATCAAGACGGTTAATTCTGTATTGGCTACCCGCACTGCCGTCTCTAATGCTTGATCTAATGACACAGATCGCCCTACAATCCCAAACCTTCTTTTTATCTCTTGTATGTTCATCGTAACTTCGTTTTATTGCTCCACTATTTCTCCTCGCAAAGATGCGCTCGTTCCACTAATAATTTTTACGTAAGTATAATCCCCTTTTTTCAATCCTACTATCTTTGGGAAATTGACCATTTTATTCTGAGAAGTTTTCCCTTTAAAGTCATCTGCCGATCGTTTTGAGTCCCCTTCAATTAATATTTTGAACACTTTGCCTATATCCCGTTGATTATGCGCAAAGGAGATTTGGTTTTGCAGTCTAATCACTTCAGCCAGTCTTCTTTTCTTCTCTTTTTCGGGAACGTTATCCTCCAACCTTTTGTGGGCAGGAGTGCCGGGTCGATCCGAATAAGCAAACATATAGGCCATGGAATATTGGGCTATTTCCATCACCTTCAAGGTATCTTCGTGCTCTTCCACTGTCTCTGTACAAAAGCCGGTCATCATATCTGAGGAGATGGCACAATCAGGAATAATATCATAAATTCTTTTGACTTTATCCAGATACCAACGTTGGTCATACGTCCGATTCATCAATTCTAATATTCTAGAATTACCAGCTTGCAAAGGAAGGTGTATGTAATTACAAATATTTTCATGATCCCTTATAGCGTACAAGACATCATCCGTAATATCTTTGGGATGTGATGTCGAAAATCGGACACGCATATCGGGATGAACCTCAGCCACCATGACCAGCAATTGTGCGAATGTCATTTGCGCCCCAGTTTCAGGGTTTGTCCATTTGTAAGAATCAACATTTTGACCCAATAGCGTTACTTCTCTATATCCTTTTTGAAACAAGTTTTCAGCTTCTGCAAAAATCGAATACGGCTCTCTACTTCTTTCTCGACCACGAGTAAACGGGACTACACAAAAAGTGCACATATTGTCACACCCCCGCATGATAGAAATAAAACTTGATATTCCATTTTGATCTAGACGAGCAGGCATGATATCGTCATAGGTTTCTACGCGAGATAAAAACACATTCATGCTTTTTTCTCCGCCTTCAGCCTTGGCAATGAGATTCGGTAGATCTCGGTAAGCATCAGGCCCCGCCATGAGGTCCACTATCTTCTCTTCTTCGAGCAAAGAAGCTTTTAAACGCTCCGCCATACAGCCCAGTACGCCCACCTTGATTTTGGGATTCACCTTTTTAAGGCTGTTGTAAAACTCTAGTCTTTTACGAATGGTTTTTTCAGCCTTTTCTCGAATGGAACAAGTATTGACCAAGATTAAATCTGCCTCCTCTATATTCTGTGTATTGCCATAATCCATCGTATCTAATACCGATGCCACGATCTCCGAGTCATTAAAATTCATGGCACATCCATAGCTTTCAATATAGAATTTTTTAGACTTAGTATTATCGCCTTTTCTCCTCAAGGGAGCGCCTTGGATACTTTCGTCCATCTCCTTATTAACGGTAATCTGAACTAGTTTTTGATCTGACATGGTTTCCTCTTTGAATCGTTACGCTTACGCAAAACATAAATAGAATGCAAAGATACGGGTATTTGGCATAAATATGCCATTTTGTCAGTTTATTGTTTTTTACCTATCGAGGTATTTGAAAAAGCCAAAAAATAATGTCTTTTTCACACCTTTTTCGCCTCATTCCAAAGCACATCCATTTCGGCAAGGGACATATCCTTCAGCGGTTTAGGTGCTTTCTCTTCAATGTATTCAAATCTAAATTTAAATTTTTGGTTAACTCTTTCTAGCGCTGTTTCGGGATCAATACCAACGAGTCGGGCATAATTAATCATAGAAAACAAAATATCACCAAATTCCAACTCTTTTTCCCGAAAGGACATCTCCTCCTCCATCGCCTCCTTATACTCCCCTATTTCTTCTTCTACCTTCTCCCATGCATCACCTGCATTGTCCCAATCAAATCCTATTTGCGCTGTTTTTTCTTGCATTCTAAAGGCCTTTACCATGGCGGGCATTGAATTTGGAACCCCTTCCAAGACCGATTTTTTTCCTTCTTTCAATTTCAACTCCTCCCAATTTCTTTTGACTTCCGCTTCGTCAGCGACTTCCACATCCCCATAAATATGCGGATGCCTGTGGATCAATTTTTCGGAAACGGCATCTAGCGCATCGGCAATATCCCAAGCACCTTGTTCTGAGGCAATCTTAGCATAAAAGACCATGTGTAGCATCAAATCCCCGATTTCTTCTTTGATACCGTTGATGTCTTCATTCAAAATAGCATCCGCTAATTCGTAGGTTTCTTCAATGGTCAAACTACGTAAACTATCAAAAGTTTGTTTCCGATCCCAAGGGCAGCCTGCTCTTAGATCTTCCATAATATTCAGTAGTCGTTCAAAAGCTGCTTTTTTCCTTTTCATTTAGTTGATTTTCTGTGTAAAAGTAGGGCTTATTCTACAACTATTTAAACACGCTGACGTTTTTCATTTGAATCGTGCAGATACGCTTGCGCAAAATTCTAAACACATGGCTTTTCTATACATCTTACTTATCATTACGGTCACCATTGGGTTATCCTTTGTGATGCTGAATATTCGCCACATTGTGACTGGTCAACAATTTAGGGGCACTTGCGCAAGTTCTAGCTCCTTTTTAAAGGACCAAATCGGGGAATGCAATTGTGGGGACGAAGAGAAAAAAGCCTGTGACAAAGACTATGGTTTTGACAAAATCGCTGATGAGTACGAATATGAAGAGATAAAGGGGGATTAAAACTATTCTATCACAAAACGGAATCCTTTTTCATCTTTTATTTTCAAATAATACACGCCACTTTCATAATTTTCAAGACAAAGGCTATGCCCATCGTACCTTCCTTGCCACACTAAGGCACCTACGCTATTAAAAATTTGGATAGGCTCTTTATTGTGTAAATTTAACAATTGAAGTCTTGATTTAATCGGATTTGGAAATACCACTATTTTGGGGAAACGACCTTCTATATAAATGATTTTAGAATACTTAAAAGAGCCGTCTAAATCAACCATCTTAAGTCTGTAATAATTAGACTTTGAATTGGGATGATAATTAAAAACATACATCTTTTGTTCAGCTCCATCCTTTTGGGTATAAACGACCCCGACATCTGTCCATGCTGTGCCATCTCTACTCCATTCTACCTCAAAGTGAGAAGCATTTATTTCTGAAACTGTCACCCAATTTAACTGGTGATTCTGATGTATTTGCTCCCCTTCAAAGGTCATTACCTCGATAGGTAAAGGATCTAAAATCCCTGTAAATATATTAACGGAATAAGGAGTAAGACTTAAATTTCCATTATTCAAATCTGTCCAATAAGTTGTTTCCGAAAGGAAACTATTTTCTCCATCCCACAAATACTTATCCAGTCCGACTGGCGTAATTCCTGCCATCTGAATTTGTACATTTTGGACGGATGCAGACCGATTAATCAAGGAAAAAGAAAACTGATTTGTTTCTTGATTTTTAGTTGCATAAATTAATACTTTAGAAGAGTCACTTGAATTGACGGAGACCAAATCCCCCTGAAAATTGCGATTCATAAT
>CAYRVZ010000182.1:0-6500 GCA_964427815.1 uncultured Saprospiraceae bacterium
ATGGAATTCTCGCAAGAAGAAACCCATCAGAAAACAGTTAGCCACCTTGAAAACCGATTAATCTATGGCGCCTACCCCGAACTTGAGCAATATGAGCAACTCATAGACAAAACAGACTATCTGAAAGAAATCCTTAACTCCTATCTATTAAAAGACATTTTGGCTTTTGAAGGTATAAAAAAGGCTGAAAAGATCCTAGACCTGCTTAGGCTAATCGCTTTTCAGGTCGGCAACGAAGTATCTATGCAAGAGCTTGGAAAACAACTGGGTATTGCCAAAAGCACCGTAGAGCGCTACTTAGAATTACTGACAAAAGTATTTGTCATTTTTAAGCTCAAAGGCTTTAGCCGCAACCTGCGCAAGGAAGTCACCAAAAATTCAAAGTGGTATTTTTATGACAATGGCATCCGAAATATCATCATCAACAACATGAACCCTATCTCCTTAAGAAATGATGTGGGCGCACTATGGGAAAACTATCTCGCTAGCGAAAGAATTAAATACCAAAATTATAATAGAATGCTAGTGTCTA
The DNA here is from genome assembly GCA_964427815.1 of uncultured Saprospiraceae bacterium. GTDB lineage: Bacteria > Bacteroidota > Bacteroidia > Chitinophagales > Saprospiraceae > HyVt-613. Next base: position 533 of record CAYRVZ010000182.1, read on the forward strand.
ATTATTTTTGGCGAACCTACGACCAACAGGAGATAGATTGGATAGAAGATCGCGATGGCTCACTCCACGCTTTTGAATTCAAATGGAACTCAAAGCGTAAATCTAAAGTACCAGTTGCCTGGAAAAAAACGTATGAATCTGCCACCTTTAAAATAATCAATCCAGAGACTTATTTGGATTGGATTGGGTAAAAAATTTAAACACCCGACTTCCGTCAAATATCCTTTAACCCATTAGTCTATTAAAGTCTTTCCCTATGGTCCGCAGACAACAATCAAAACTATTTTTGCTGCAATTCATACAAGCAAGCCACCACGCTATCCCTCCAATAAGGAATACGAAGCCCAAATGTCTCTTTAAACTTAGTCTTATCCATTAAGCTAAAAGGTGGGCGACGCGCTGGAGTCGGGTAGGCTGCTGACAATATGGGCTGCACATCACAGTCGATGTCTTCAATATCAAAAATAGCTTTCGTAAAATCAAACCAAGAGGCTACGCCTTCATTGCTATAATGAAAAACCCCACTCGTTTCAGCGGGAATCTCTCTCTGTTCAAGTTTTTGGGCAATATCAAGCATTGCTTTCGCCAAATCATGTGCATAAGTCGGCGTTCCAATCTGATCATAGACAATACCCAATTTCTCTCGCTCATTTCCCAAACGCAACATCGTCTTCACATAGTTATTACCAAAAGAAGAATAAACCCATGAAGTTCTTAATATAATGGCAGTCGGCAAAATATCCATCACGACTTTATCTCCCAAGTATTTTGTGATCGCATAGATTCCGCCAGGATGGGCAGAATCGCCTTCAATATAGGGCGTGTTTTGACCAGAGTCATAAATATAGTCTGTCGATATATGAAACATCCGACTCCCCTGCTTTTTAGCCGCTTTCGCCAAATTTTCTGCACCTAAGGTGTTAACTTTTAATGCTTTATCTACTTCCTCTTCTGCTTTATCCACGGCAGTAAATGCGGCACAATTAAAAACATAATCTGGTGCAAATTCAGCAAAAAAGAGCTCTACCGCTGCACTATTCGTAATATCTAAATCTTTATAATCGGTGAATCGTATCTCAAAATTAGGATAATTTTTCTGTAAAGATTGCAATTCCATCCCAACTTGACCATCTCCTCCTGTGACAAGAATTTTTTTCATATTTTGCTTTTATGATGTTATTTTTTTAATGGCTTATGTTGTCCGAAGAGTGGTAAATTAGCATCTTTTTCAGACACCTGAATATCTGCAAAAGATATCCCCCAGTCAATGTTTAGATTGGGGTCATCATACCGAATACCTGCATCATGGCTTTGTGCATAAAAATTATCACACTTATATTGAAAAATACAAGTCTCACTCAAGACCAAAAAACCATGGGCAAAACCGCGCGGAACCATAAATTGTTTTTTATTCTCCGCTGAAAGAATAACACTAAAATGTTCTCCATAAGTAGGTGAGCCCGGTCGGATATCTACTGCTACATCTAGCACCTTGCCTTCTGTGACTCGAACCAGCTTTGCCTGAGTATGCGGCATTTGTTGATAATGTAGTCCTCTGAGTACACCATAGGAAGACTTAGATTGATTGTCTTGCACAAAATCATTTGTAATGCCTGCCTCTTGAAAAATCGTTTTGTTATAGGCTTCATAAAAGTAGCCTCGTTCATCACCAAAAACCTTCGGAGTGAATATAATTAACCCTTCAATGGGTGTTTTTTCAAACATATATTTATCATTTTTCTAATGTCACCATACAATTATGCTTCCTTCTTGCATGAAATGTTGAATAAAGCCTTAGATCTGTGACATCAAAATCAAAAAAGTATTACCTTTACGCCATGAAGAGTTTACTAGAAATATCGAAAATTGTTACCAAAAAGCGGGTAAGCAAGATTGAAATCTTTGAAGAACAGTCTTTGAAGCGTAAGAAAAGCAAATTTAATGAATTTTATGAAGCTTTGCAGTCTGGAAAATTTGCAACCGATCAAGGTGCGGCTACTTTCTTATACGATGCCCCTCCTACCGATGATCGATATCGTCAGCTAAAGTCCCGTTTCCGTAAGCGTCTATTGGATACGCTCTTCTTCTTAGACGTCAATCGGCCAGCTGCTTCCAATTATGATAGGGCTTATTTTTCTTGTAATAAAGATTGGACTTTACTCAAAATCTTGTTGGCAAATGATGCGGATGATACAGCAGCCATTTTGGGTCGTCAAATTTTGAAAAGAGGCTTGAAATATAAATTTGCAGATGTAATCGTTAATTGTGCTAGGATTTTACGCAAGTATGCTGCCGAAACAGGCAATGAAAAAGATTTTGAATTATATGACCAATATGGCAAACAATACCAAGATATCTTGAATGCTGAAATTCGCTCGGAAGAATTCTTCCAAAGGGTTACCATGCATTATACAAAGCCTCATGCAAAAATTAAATTACTCGAAGAAAAAATCTCAACTTACTGTGCGGCATTAGAGAGCCTAGCAGAAATGTTCGTTTCTCCAGTGTTAATATACAATCAACATTTGGTTTGGGTATTTAGAGATCACATGATGCGTGATTTTGAATCGGTGATAGCCGCTTGCACAAAGATTGAAGAATATGCCATTCAAAATCCAATTTACTATCAAGCTGAAAGTCTAGAAACTGCGTATATAAAAAAAATTAGTGCTTACCTTCATTTAAATGATTTTGATGGAGGTCGTAAAGTAACCGAAACCGCTTTAAAACGGGTGTTACAAGGGACCGATCCTTGGTTTGAGTTGATGGAATATTATTTATTATTAGCGATTCAGACTGATAATCTGAATCATGCATTAAGTATTTATTTGAGAGTAGTCGGGCACAAAGCATTCAAAAAAGTAGAAACAGTTGTAAAGAATAAATGGTACTTATTTGAGTTGTATTTACATTATTTTTATAAAGCAACCCACAATGAGGTTTCTCCATTGTTAAAAACAAAATCTAAGTTTAAGGTTAAAAAGTTTCTTGGAGAGGCAGTGCTCTTTCCTTTAAAATTTAGAATTTTTGCTATCCAGCACACCATCGTACAAACGCTGTTTTATATTAATGGGCGAAAGTTTGATTTAGCGTCAGACAAAATTGATCAACTTAGGGTTTTTGCGAACAGACTAAAACCTGTCGAATTCTTTAGGTTGATAAATTTTATCCGATTATTACAACAGTTGAATAAGGCCAATTATGAAGTGAACCAAATCTCACTGGCAGATAAGTATTACCAGCGACTGTTAGATGAACCCATGTACTATCGGGGATCCATCAATGAAATAGAAGTTATTCCTTGGGAAAAATTGTGGAATCACATCCTAGAAGGACTTGGATAAGGGACTGGTCCGTGTTGGGTAACAGGACAACGCCAAACGGAGCAGGCGTAAAGAAGCAAAAGAAGTATTTTTTGTGTATTTTTGCCCTAGATTAGAACCTTTTCCGAAAGGAAAGAACCAAATACCAAAACAGGTAAAAATGACTTTTACAGAAATAAGAAATACTTTTTTTGAATTTTTCAAAGAGAAGGGACACAAAATTGTACCTTCAGCTCCTTTATTGAACAAAGACGATCCGACCTTATTGTTTATTAATGCCGGTATGAATCAATTCAAAGATTATTTTTTGGGCAATGGAAAACCTGATATTCTTAGGATTGCAGATACTCAAAAGTGTTTGCGTGTGTCTGGGAAGCATAATGATTTGGAGGATGTAGGAGTGGATTCTTATCACCACACTTTATTTGAGATGTTGGGTAATTGGTCTTTTGGGGACTATTTTAAGGAAGAAGCGATTGCTTTTGCCTGGGAGATTTTGACGGAAGTTTATAAAATTCCAAAAGATCGAATATATATCACTATTTTTGAGGGTTCTAATGAAGATAAAGTACCGTACGATTTTGAAGCCGAGAATTTTTGGAAAAAATGGATACATGCGGATAGAATTTTGCCTTTTGATAAAAAGGATAATTTTTGGGAAATGGGCGATACAGGTCCTTGTGGGCCTTGCTCGGAGATTCATGTAGATATGCGATCCGATGATGAACGTGCCAAAAAACCTGGAAAAGATTTGGTGAATAGGGATCATCCGGACTTGATTGAAATTTGGAATTTGGTCTTCATTCAGTTTAATCGAAAAGCTAATGGACAACTGGAGGAGTTGGCCGAAAAACATATTGATACAGGTATGGGTTTTGAAAGACTTTGCCGAGTGTTGCAAGGTAAGAATTCCACCTATGATACGGATGTGTTTGCTTCTAGTTTTGCCAAAATTCAAGAAGTAAGCGGGTTGAAATATGAAGGTTCTTTTGAGGCTTCCGCCAAAAAAGATATGGCGATGAGGGTTGTTGCAGATCATATTCGAGCGGTTGCTTTTGCTATTGCTGATGGATGTTTGCCAAGTAATACTGGAGCGGGTTATGTTATTCGTAGAATATTGCGACGTGCGGTTCGGTATTACTATTCTTTTCTTAATATTAAGGAACCTTTTTTACATAGCTTAGTAGCAGGTTTGTCGGCTGATTTTGCGCAAGTATTTCCTGAATTAAAAGCGCAGGAGTCTTTTGTGACTAAAGTAATACTAGAAGAAGAACGTTCTTTTTTACGGACGTTAGCAGTCGGCTTAAAACGCTTTGCTAATTTGCAAGTGACTGATAACCAGATAGATGGGCACACGGCATTTGAATTATTTGATACGTACGGGTTTCCGATTGACTTGACTAGATTACTAGCAAAGGAGAAAGGTTATCGGATAGATGAAGCCGGATTTGAAAAAGAATTATTGGAGCAAAAGACAAGAGCAAGAGATGATGCGAAGCGCCAAGTAGGAGATTGGACAGAGTTGATGGCTACACAAAAAGTGGACTTTGTGGGCTACGATGAATTAATAATACCTGATGCCAAAATCGTTAAATTTAGGACGGTAACTATTAAGGATAAACCACAATATCAGGTCGTTCTAAATAAAACCCCTTTTTATGCTGAAGGTGGCGGACAAGTAGGCGATAAAGGGATTTTGATGGTAGGCGAGGAAGTCATTAATGTGTATGATACTAAAAAAGAAAATGATTTAATTATTCACTTTGTGGATAAGCTTCCGCAAAATAGCGATGCAACTATTACCGCTAAGGTCGATGAAGTGCGTAGAGCAAATACCGCCAATAATCACTCGGCAACACACTTAGTACATGCCGCATTGCGATCTGTGTTGGGCTCGCATGTACAGCAAAAAGGGTCTTTGGTCAATGAAGAATACCTTCGGTTTGATTTTGCTCATTTTGAAAAAGTATCCGATGAGGATCTAGCTAAGGTCGAACAGATAGTGAATGAAAAAATAAGAGCGAATATTCCTTGTGGAGAGGCCAGAAACATTCCGATTGCGGAAGCGCAAGAAGCAGGAGCTTTGATGCTGTTTGGGGAGAAATATGGGGATCTGGTTAGAATGATTACCTTCGACCCGTCTTATAGTCGTGAGCTGTGTGGAGGGATTCATGTAAAAGCTACTGGGCAATTGGGCTTGTTCAAATTTAAGTCTGAATCTTCTGTAGCTGCAGGTGTACGTAGAATTGAGGCGGTAACAGGAATTGGAGCTGAGCGATATATCAAGGAGCAATTAGAAGAATTAAAAGCAGTACAAGCCGTCTTTAAAAATCCAACGAAGCCTTCTTTGAAAGTCAAAGCATTGTTGGAGGAAAATAAGGTTCTTTCGCAAAAGATTGAAGGTTTATTAGCTTCTTCGGCTAAAGGTCAGGCTAAGGAGTTGGCCAGCCAGTTTGTGAAGTTGGGAGAGGTGAATGCCCTCATAAGGCAAGTGGATGTTACTGATAGCAAATCCTTGAAATCCATGGCTTTTGATTTGGAACGGTCTATGGATAATGCTATCATTGGTTTTGGAGCAATTGTAGGAGGAAAACCGCAGTTAATGATTGTCATCAATAAGGAATTGGCGCAAGTGAAAGATTGGA
>CAYRVZ010000183.1:0-2723 GCA_964427815.1 uncultured Saprospiraceae bacterium
TGGATGCTTTGAAAGCCATTTGTAAGAAGCACAACTTATTTTTATTAGAAGATGCGTGCCAAGCTTTTGGTGGCACTTATAAAGGTGAATATTTGGGAACTGTCGGAGAGGTAGGTTGTTTTTCTTTTGATTTCGTAAAAACCATTACCTGTGGAGAAGGAGGAGCTGTTGTGACGAATGATAGTTTATTAGCCAAAAAAGCGGATCATTTTTCGGATCATGGTCATACCCATGAAGGAAATGATCGAGGGGCAGAACTACACCCTTTTATTGGATATAACTATCGAATTTCAGAATTGAATGCGGCCGTTGGGCTTGCGCAAATTCGTAGGACTTCCGAATTTCTAGCCATTCAAAAAAAGAATAAGAAAATCTTAAAGGATGCCTTGTCTACCATCCCAGAAGTGTCTTTTAGAAGATTGCCTGATGAGGCGGGAGATAGTGCCACCTTCCTTTCCTTTTTTATGCCGACTGCCGAATTGTCAAAGGCGGTAGTTATAGCATTTAAAGAACATGGAGTAGATGCCTACTGGAATTATTTTGATAATAATTGGCACTATGTGCGTAGATGGGAGCACCTGAAAGAAGTAAAATCATTATTTCCGCTATCCAATGAAATTAAGAATGGATTGCAGAATTTGACGGAAGTAGATTTTCCTCAGTCTGACCACTGGATTGCACGCAATATTTCTTGTTTGATAAAGCTTTCTTGGACGGAGGAGGAGGTGCAAACGAGAGCAGCCAATATGGTCAAAGCGATACAGTCAGTTTTGGAGAAAGCATAGTAAAAAAAGTGAGAATGAAAATTATTGCAATGATTCCTGCGCGATATGGCGCTACTCGTTTCCCGGGTAAGTTGATGGCTGACCTAGGGGGAAAGTCTGTCATTGTACGAACCTATGAATCGACTTTGGCAACAAATTTATTTGACGAAGTTTTTGTCGTAACTGACAGCGATAATATCAAAAAAGAAATTGAAAAGTACGGAGGAAAAGTAATTTTAAGCCAGCAGGAACATGAATGCGGTACAGATAGAATAGCAGAAGCGGTCAAAGATTTAGATGTAGATATTGTGGTCAATGTTCAAGGGGATGAGCCTTTCGTCAAAAGAGAGCCCCTTTTAAAATTGTTAAATGTTTTTAACGAAAAAGATGCAAAAAGTATTGATTTAGCAACTTTGATGCAGCAAATATCCGATTGGAAAGACATCACAGATCCAAATTTTGTAAAAGTGATCACAGACCAAAATGATTTTGCTATGTATTTTTCTCGTTCGCCTATCCCTTACCCGAGAGATAAAAAAGCGGGGGCTAAATACTTTGAGCATATAGGGGTATATGCTTTTCGCAAAAAAGCTTTGATGGATTTTTATGAGCTGCCCGCCAAGCCAATTGAAAATACAGAGAAAGTAGAATGCATTCGGTTTCTGGAATATGGGAAAAAAATAAAAATGGTGGAAGTAGCCTACATGGGCGTAGAGATAGACACGCCTGAAGACTTGATAAAAGCCAATCAATTCATCAAAAATAATAAAATCTGAAACCTTAATTGAGTTGAATCCTAAAATAATAAAAACATGAAATTTAGAAATTTTCCAATGGTACCACGAGTAATATTTGGTCGGGGTTGTTTTAATCAAGTCGAAGAGATTTTAGCGCCTAAAAGAAAAAGCCAAAATGCACCTTTTGTTTTTATAGTGGATGAAGTTTTTGCGGACAAGAAATCTTTAATAGATCGTATTCCTTTATCATACAACGATAAGATTATTTTTGTAAGTGCAAAAGATGAACCAAAGACCAAAGAGGTCGATCGCTATAGAGATGAACTCGTAGAAGAGTTTGTGGAAACCCCTTCAGGAATTATTGGAATAGGCGGCGGCACGATGTTGGATTATGCTAAGGCTATTGCGCTGATGCTCACAAACCCAGGTTCGTCGGCAGATTATCAAGGATGGGATTTAATCAAGAATCCTGCGGTATATCATGTTGGGATTCCTACTATTTCAGGGACGGGTGCGGAAGTTTCTCGAACCACCGTCTTGACGGGGCCTGTTAAGAAGTTGGGTATGAATTCAGATTTTACGCCTTTTGATCAAGTCGTTTTGGATCCTGAATTGACAGATGGAGTGCCTGACAATCAATGGTTTTATACGGGGATGGATTGTTACATTCATTGTATCGAGTCTTTGACGGGACACTTCCTAAATACTTTTAGCAAAAGCTACGGTGAAAAATCTTTAGAACTTTGTAGAAATGTATATCTGAAAAAAGATATTCGGGATGAAGAATCTCAAAATGAATTGATGATGGCCTCCTGGCACGGAGGTATGAGTATTGCGTATTCTCAGGTGGGTATTGCTCATGCGTTGAGTTATGGCTTGTCTTATCTGCTTGGTACTAAGCACGGTATTGGGAATTGCATCGTCTTTGATCAGCTAGGGGCATATTACCCAGAAGGTGTCCGTGAATTTAAAGAAATGGTTCAAAAGCACAACATAGATATTCCGCAAGGATTGACCAAAGACCTTACGGACAAAGAATTTAATATTATGATTGATGTTGCTTTATCTTTAGAACCCTTATGGGAAAATGCCCTAGGTGAAGGTTGGAAAGAGATCATGACGCGTGAGAAGATTAGGGGGATGTATGAATTGATGTAAATATTATGACATCAATCAAGAAAATGTAATCTGGTCAACGGTAAAACAAATCGTCCATAGTAAT
>CAYRVZ010000183.1:2823-6434 GCA_964427815.1 uncultured Saprospiraceae bacterium
CATCAATCAAGAAAATGTAATCTGGTCAACGGTAAAACAAATCGTCCATAGTAATCTCACTTTGCACCAAAGATGCGCTATACTGATTTTTTTTTTGTAGCCCGAATGTGGTGATCATTGTTATGAAGATAGGCTGGTCCTGCGTTTCTCTGCCGACAATAATGTTATCTTATAAAATCTAGAACGTACTGTATGACTTCTTTTGCTTGGAGTTTCTCTATGGGCTTATGAAAAAAATACCAAGAATTATTTTTCTGCTCAAAAGATAGTAAAATGGAGTGATTTCTTTTGTCTCCTTGAAGAATGGGACGTGAAACGGCCAAGTAATCTTCCTCGTATTGAGCGGAGGGCGGATGAGTTAGTAAAGTTGTAATGAGGGCTTCAATGTGTTCCTTTGAGGGATTATGAAGGGTGATTTGGACCGAAAAATCATAAATAGTTCTAGAGATGCTTACAAAATATTGACTCCAATTCGATGCCTGTGGATTTGAATAGTACCATATAGCTTCGCGCAAAAAACGGTGGGGAAAGGGTAAGTTTCGCAGCTGGTCACGCAATTCATGTGTCTCCACCAAGGCAACAGCAATTCCATTTTCTAAGCATTGAAACCCTTTTACTTTAGCGACGGTACTTACTTTGTCAAGTAAGTCCTGTAGCGTTGGTGTCAAGGGAAATTCTTGTAATTCTTGTTGAAATAGCTGTATTTCTTGAAGAAGATTTTCGGGCTGAATGACCCATTTTTTTAGGTCTAACAGGTGTACCCAAGCGATTCGCCCTTCGTACTGTCCGATGTCGGTAAAGGTCAAGCCATAGAGTGGATCCGTTCGAAAGGTGTATTCCTGTTCCTGACCTGAAAGATAATTAAACCAATGCTCCTCACGCAAGTATCTTTTTTCATTCGGTCGGTCATCAAAAAGACTATCTTCTACAAAACGTTGAGTAATAATGCTAACAGAATTGTGGCTGGTGACCACTACTCCTCGTTCAATCTCTGTTTCATTTAGGATAAACACATTGTATTGTGCCTTATCTTTTCTTTCGACAAAAAGCATTTTATTTTGCGCAAGCTGGAGATAAAAGAAATGTAAATAATGAACCTCCAATGCTTTAAGAAGTACTTCAATTTGGAGTAGTGTTGGATTTGAATACAACATGGAAAAAGTCTTTCCAAGTTTTACGGCTAACTGAGCTCCTTCTTGCTTCTTAGGAAGTCTAAAAACCCGTAATTCATCATCAAAAATAACGGCAGGAAAAAAGGATAATCGTTTTTCTTCCTCCATTATTCTCCAATAGCTCCCAGCTCAACCCCTTCAGAGTATGCCATCTTGACATGATGCGCACTTAATGCCGCTTTGATGCGTTTGTTACATTCAAATTTTACATCCCAAAAATTATCGGGCTCCGCATAGGGTCGTACCGATAATACAATATTGTGAGAATCAAAAGTATCAATGCCTACATCCGGTGCAGGGGTTTGTAATACGCCTGGTACTTCCTGTACTGCATCTATGATGATTTTTTTTACTTTTGGAAAACTCTCCGCATAGGGCATTGCTACTTCTAAGTCCACTCGAATATAACCTTTGTCAGAGTAATTGGTGATGATGCCTTCCACTACTTTGCCATTGGGAATAATTAATGTCTTATTACCAGGAGTAATGACTATCGTACTGAATATTTTTATTTCTTCAATCTTTCCAAATGCGCCCTCTACTTCAACCCAGTCTCCGATTCGATAGGGTTTAAAAAATAGGATTAAAATACCTGCCGCAAAATTTCCCAAGCTACCTTGCAAAGACATACCCACGGCAAAACTCATGGCCGCTAAAATACCAAATAGCGCGGTCATCTTAATGCCTAAAATGCCGACTACCGCTAATATGAGCATGATTTTCATCAGGCTAGTGACAAAGGACGATAAAAATGGAACGGCATCTTTATCAACACTGGCCTTCTCTAGGGCAAATGTCAATAGTTTCGATAGTTTTTTAATTAACCAACTACCCACATAATAAACAACGATAGCCGTTAATAAGCTAGGCGCAAAAAGAACCACGGCATCAATGGCTTGGTTTATATATTTTTCGTAATCAAAATTCATAGTGTTTTATTTTTGTGCAAAAATAGGGATAGTAATTGTTTTGCAGCCGAAAATGGAGCAATTTTTTTGTTTATTAATTTTTCTTTCATTTCTAACACGGCCTTTTTTAGTTCCATATCATTGTTAAAATAGTGGTGTATCTCTTCCTGTAAGGCATCTTCCATCCATTGAATCAGTTGGGATTGTCTGGTCTTTTTAAGAAATCCAGATTGACTGACTAATACATGATGTGCTTGGATTTTGTCCCAAATGTCTTCTAATCCCGTTGCTTCTAATGCTGAGGTTAATAATACAGGAGGTATCCAGTCACTTTTTTTAGCTGGAAATAAATGCAAGGCGTTGGCATAGGCCATCTTAGCTTTTTTAGCCCGTGACAGATTGGTACCATCCGCTTTATTGACAGCGATGAGATCCGCTAGTTCTACGACCCCTCGTTTGATGCCTTGTAGTTCATCACCTGCACCCGCTAATATTAACAATAGATAAAAATCTGTCATCTCATAAACCGTTGTTTCAGACTGCCCAACCCCAACGGTTTCTACCAAAATAATATCATAGCCAGCTGCTTCACAGAGTAAAATGCTTTCCCGAGTGTGTTGCGCCACGCCCCCTAAGGTTCGACCTGCTGGCGAGGGGCGAATAAAAGCATTTTCAGAATTAGATAGCTGTTGCATCCTCGTTTTATCCCCTAAGATACTACCTCCCGTTTGGCGACTACTGGGATCGACTGCTAAGACGCCTATTTTATGTCCTTGTTCAATCAACATCATCCCAAAAGATTCGATAAAAGTGCTTTTGCCGACACCTGGACTGCCTGTGATGCCGATGCGGATGGCTTTGCCTGTATGGGGCATGATAGTATTTAGTACTTCATGGATAAAGTCTTGATGAGTGGGTAAAGTGCTTTCGACAAAAGTGATAGCCCGCCCCAAGGCAACTCGGTCACCTGCGATTATTTTTTTTGAAAAAGATTGACTGTTGGGAAGAAGGCTGGACATTACTTGTTCATTTTATTGATAATGCTTTCTTGAATAGATTTCGGCGAAAGCAGATTAAGGGGTAACTGGTAAGAAATACGCCCAAAATAATTACCTCCTTTTCTTTGCTTTAATAGATTGCTTAGTGCTTTGTCGCTGAAAAGAGGAAAGTTGATTTTAATAATATTTAAATCCAGTTGGACGCCACCTGAGTATAGATTAGCCATTTTTGTTTTTTGTCCAAAAGTCGGAGACCCATAAAATACCGCATCAAAATAGCCATTAATATTGAGGTTCAAAGGTAGTTTGATGGGCGCACTAACCAATAAGTTGATACTTGTCATCCAATCATTGGAATGACCGATGGGGCTACTCAATACGGGGGTTTTGAGCCCTCCGTTATGAGCATAGATCTGCTGCGACAAGAACCCTACTTGTTCATATCGACCTAGATATAAATTTCTAAACGCATAATCATCTCTACCCGTTTGGATAGCACTAAAGCTACCTAGCGTGAATCCGTCATTAAAATT
>CAYRVZ010000184.1:0-111 GCA_964427815.1 uncultured Saprospiraceae bacterium
TCCCAATGACTGCTGATGTTGACTTTAGAGATGCTTCGAGCGTAATCACCGACGGCGGTCACTTCGATGCCAATGACAATTGTAATAATAACGCAACGAATAACGACCCGA
>CAYRVZ010000184.1:211-6424 GCA_964427815.1 uncultured Saprospiraceae bacterium
AAATGTAACCATCACGGACCCGAATACCTGCTCGACGAATTCAAATATTACCAATTCTGGTCACTTCGATGCCAATGACAATTGTAATAATAACGCAACGAATAACGACCCGACGGATGATTATATCACCTTTTCTTTAAATCCTGTTGGTTTTAATTTATCGGCTACTGGCTACACGGTGAGTGTACCAGCGGGTTATACGGTTACGCCTACGACAGGAACTTATGGAGTTGAGACGACCTTCACCTTGCAAAACGGTTCAGCTGGTGCAGGTGATGTGGCGATAGTCATTACAGATGACCAAGCAGGTGGTGATACGGAAAATGTAACCATCACGGACCCGAATACCTGCTCGACGAATTCAAATATTACCAATGTCGGTAGCTTAAATATAAGTTGTAATAATAATGGAACAGCTGGAGATCCGAATGATGATGCGATTACAATAACGTTAAATCCAGTCGGCTTTAATTTGGCGTTAGATTATATTGTGATTCCACCAGCCGGCTATACAGTTAGTCCAATTAATGGAGTCTATGGAGCACCAACCCAGTTTTCCTTTAATGGAGGTTCTGCAGGTGGAGGAGATTTTGTTTTTGATGTAGTGGATAATCAGGCAGGGGGCGTACAGGTAAGCGTGTCTATTTCAGATCCAGGTACTTGTTCCACAACCAGTACAATCATTGATAATGGAATTCAAAATGTAAATTGTGAAAATAATAGCACTCCCGGTAATCCAACCGATGATTATGTGGTTTTCAGTTTGACGCCTTATGGATATAATTTAGGAGTAGAATATACGGTAACCGTACCCATGGGTTATACGGTAACACCCAGTACAGGAACCTTTGGCACGAATACCACTTTTCAGTTCTCATTGCAAGTTGGGTCTGCTGGTAGTGGTTCGGTACAAATAGTAATTACCGACAATCAACCGAATGGAGATGTATTTACTTTTAGCTTAAACGACCCGGGAACTTGCTCTGGAGAAAGCTATATAGAAACAGCTGGTTTTGATAGCTTATTGTGTAATGATAATGGGACGCCAAACAATATTTATGATGATTTTATTACCTTCGATTTAGACCCGTTTGGCTATAATTTAAGTGGTGATTATACACTGCTTTTGCCGCAAGGTCTTACGACAAACCCGAATGGAGGTATATTTGGAGATACGACTTCTTTTGTGGGATATGGTTTTGCAGGACAAGGTAATGTGACTATGCAAATAATTGATAATCAGGTAGATGGAGATACTTTGGAAGTACTAGTCATGGATTTGGGTTTCTGTTCAACGAAGCCAGAAATTGTGATTACGGATACGGTGATAATTTATTTGGATACGGTTACCTACTGCTTGGATGCAGATATTTTACCTGGAGATACGTTAACTATTTCAGATATTTGTTCAGATGCAAATGGAGAATATGTTGAGTTTACAATTGACCAAGTAAATCTGTGTGTAACTTATATGGGAATTGATTTCATAGGAGCGGATAGTTTGTGTTTGGAAGTGGTAGATGAATTTGGAAATACAGATACCATCATTTTTAATATTACTTCTATTTCACCACCATCAATTGATTGTATATCTGAAATTATTTTCGTCAATCAAGAAAAATATTTCTGCATCGATACCAGTCAATTAGTAGGAAATATCATTAGTATAGAAAATGTATGTGCTGATAGTACTTTCGTAAAATATGAAGTGATTGATTCTAATTTTTGCGTAAGCTATGAAGGACGTGCTTTAGGAAATGCAGAAGCTTGCATTGTGATAACAGATGACTTGGGTATCAGTGATACCACATATTTTTGCACGGAAGTAGTCCGCTATTTTGGAGACCTAGAAGCCCACCCAGATGAATTTTGTGTAACGATGAACACGCCTGGAGTATATGATATTTTAGGGAATGACATTGCTTTTGGTGGAGTAGATAGCTTATATTTTTTGAGCATACCGATGTATGGAGAAATATCAATTAATCCCGATTTATCCATTACCTACACGCCTTATGCAGATATCTGCGAACGAACAGATGAGTTAATTTATGAGTATTGTACGCCCGATGCAGGCTGCATGCAGTCGGTGGTACATATATGTATTGAATGTGATGATATCGTCATTTTTACGGCTGTAAGTCCAAATGGAGATGGAGTGAATGATAAGTTTTACATATCGAATATAGAAGATTACCCTCAGAATGAATTAACTATCTTTAATAGATGGGGTAATCAGGTTCATCATGCTAAATCCTATAGGAATGGCTGGGATGGGACGTGGCGAGATAAGTATTTGCCCGATGGATCCTATTATTACGTACTTAACCTCAACGATCCAGCAGGTCGCAAATATAGTGGGTATTTGCAGATTCAACGGTAATATAAAATGGGAAAAATGGCAACCTGTTTTCTAGTTTTAGGATAGATTTATTTGGCCCCTACTTTAAGTTCTCGAGATTAAAATAAATTAGCTAGGGAAGGCAGCACTATTTTGGAGTCGGGAGTTTTATGATTAGAATCGAACAAAATCTAATCATGATGAAGTATATATTTCCTTTTTTATTTTTATTTATTTCTATTTTTGCGCAAGCTCAACCGAATATTCAGCTGGATCATGATAATTTCCTTCTAATTAATTGTCATAAACCTTTCGCTAAGTTGGAAGTATTCGGATGACACGGTTGTAGATACAAATTCTATTGTAGTATTTGAAGCAGGCACTTTTACCTTTACGGTGACTGATACGGTCAATAAGGATTCCTCTTCGCTTGAAGTTTATATTTACAGATACGGACGATATTATGGATACTGGTTCTTTTGATTTATTTCCGAATCCTAATGACGGGCGTTTCACGTTGATGGCGAATAATGTAACTAATTCTAAGGTGAAATTTTCCATCTACGATGCCTTGGGACGAAAAGTTTTTTTAAAAATTTGGCGCAAGCAAAATCAACTGAAGGAATCAATTAATTTACAATTTTTACCGAAAGGTAATTATCATTACAGATTCGAAATGAATAATAAATTGTCCGATGGCGTAGTGCGGATCGAATAGATTTCTCTAAATAAAAAAAGCAGCGAAAGAGTAAACTCTTCCGCTGCAGTAAAATAAACCCCCCAAATTAGTCATCATCCTTTTACAGATGTTCTCTTAGTATGCTTGGTAGTAATGAGGCAATTTATCTTACCCTTATTCATTTGCAAATGGAGTGCCACAAATGAAAATAACAGCTAGGAAGAATAAATAAATAAAAAACCCGATTTAGCTGTTGCTAAATCGGGTTTATAAAAAATAGTTTTATACTAAGAAGCGATTAGTGCTTCCAGATCCAAGTCTCTCCGTCTTTATCAATGTATTCAAGATTGTCTTCGTTTAATTTAATGACACTCAAAGTATCAATTTTAGATCCAAAACTTCCTAAGTCAAATTTGATTTGAATTTTCGAATCATCATCAAATAAAGTCCACGTTCCTGCTACTGTATCAACCAAATCAGATGGACATTTTACACCAAAATCTAAAATGAAATTCCCATCTGTATTATAAGTAAATAGGTCATCCTTTCTACAGTCGTCTATAGTCCCATTTTTAGATTGTACTTTCCAAGCACTTTTAGTAAGATGGTCTTTAGGGGTTAGTACGATGGGGTCGTCCTTTTTACAAGAGGTAAAAGCAATCATGCCGATAACGGCTAACAAAAGAATCTTTTTCATGTGTTTGTGTTTTAATGTTTGAAAATGAGGGCAAATATATGAGTAATTTAGCTGATGTTTCAAGCTTTTATAGAGCCCTTTCGGAAATCTTGTTATAAACGCCCTAGTAGGTAGCCATATTGTTCTAGTCCTAATCATTTGGTAATCTGTAATTTTTGTATTAATTTTGTCGTTAATAACAAAAATAACAACATTATGAGAACATGTACCCAGTCCTTCCTCCTGACAGCCATGCTTTTTATGCTGTCTTCTTTTACTTTTAGTACAAGTAGTCAAGCTACCACCCAGCAATATACCGAATATGGGATTGCTACCTATTATTCAGACTTGTTTGAAGGTCGAAGTACCGCTAGTGGAGAGGCTTACGCCAAAACAAAAATGACCGCAGCGCACAAAAGCTTGCCTTACGGAACCATTATTCAAGTAACACGACTCGATAACAAAAAATCAATACAAGTAAAGGTTAATGATAGAGGCGCTTTTAATAAGGGCAGAATTATCGATTTGTCTAAGGCAGCCGCTCAGAAACTGGACATGATAGATGACGGCAAAGCAAATGTAAAGATTGTCGTTTTACAAGAAGCGCCCACTAAGCACATCGTCACTGCCATCAACGAATCGCCTAAGAACAAAGAAAAGACTAACAAGTCCATGGCCACTAAACCGAAAACGACAACAGCTAACAATAATACAAAAAAGCCTAGTAAGAAGAAAACATACCACATAAAAGGCTCTAATAAGCCTAATAATAAGAAAATAGCGAATTTAGAAATTGTTACCAAAAAGAATTATAAAGAGTTTGATTTGTATAAAATCCAAGTGTTGCGCCCAGCTAAAAAAGGTTTTGGGGTACAAGTGGGCTTGCTAGAAAATTATGAGAATGTATTCAAGTTTGTAGCTGATTTACAAGAAGATTTCTTTAAAAACATCCTCTTGAGTGTGGAACAAGGAAAGTCAGGCCCAGTGTATAGAGTCATCTTGGGTCCTTTTCCGACACAGGAACAGGCGCAAAGTTACCGGAATAGCCTAGCTAAAAAGAAAAAAATAAATGGGTTTGTGATTGGATTGGATAATCTGAATAAGAAAGATTAATTCAATGAGAAATACTCATATTTTGAAAGGCTACCCAGTTATTGGAGTAGCCTTTTTTCAATTTAAAGGAATGAGCAGTTGTAAAGATAACGTATGCGTATCTCAAGTGAATAAGCTTTGTTGGTGGTTGTATCCTATTTTTGTAGTTATGAAACAGATATTAGTCATCCTGGTCTTAAGTATTGTAGCAACAACTTTTGCAAATGGGCAAACGTGGCAAGTCTTTACGGGGGACGATGGCTATAGTAAGGGCTTCATGAATGATGCAGGTCAAATTATGATTGCCCCTAAATTTATGGGTGGTACAATAGCTAAGAAATTTAATAATATTATAGCTGTTATGGAGGAAGTGAAGGATAGTACTGTTAGTTACTATTTATTGAAAAATGGAATGAAGGTAGGGGTTGATAGTATGTATATTGACGACATGATGTTTGATTGTGAGCGGGAGGGTGCTATTCGGTTTCGAGACAACGTCACCGATAAAGTAGGCTTCTTTGATAAAGAGGGCAAAGTATTGATACCGGCTATCTATTCTGAAGCGTTTCCCTTTCGGAATAATGTAGCAGTAGTCATAAAGGATGCTCAGCGCATTTGTATGGATGGTAGTATATTTAATAAGGAAACTAAGCCTTTTCAATATTGGGAATGGAAAGGAGGACAGACTCTGCTCATTGACAAACAGAATCATGTCTTGATTCATGATTTCAAACCTTATTATTCCTTGGATTACTACTCAATGAAGATAGATGATACAACTGATTTGCCTTATCGCATCATAATGAAAGGGGAGGGAGGTCACACCTACAGCTTCAATGATGGTTTACAAGTATTTAAAAATTGGTTGTTTGCTGATTTTATTAGCGGAATGATTGGCGTAAATGACTCGCTAAATTTTTTAGTTGCGGAACGAAAACTACTAGCGCATTCTTTTCCAACTATTCACTACTATAATGCGAACGAAGTTGAAATAGGGGCAAGAAAAGTGGAAACCAAAGATTTGATTAAGCGAAATATTAAGTATCTAGGGGAGACCTTTTTAGCTTTGCAGCAAAAAGAGGCCAACTTTTTAGTTATTCTTTCGGTATTGGACAGGCAGTCTTTTTCTGAACCAATTTGGCAGGAATGTAAAACTTATATTTGGCTCCAACTCAACTATGAAAAGTATTTCGATGATTGTGGATCGAGTTTTTCTGCAAAGTATCCTACCTACTCAGTTATCATCAATAAAGAAGACAATAGCGGCAAATATCAAGAGGAGTTTAGTTTCTTGAAAACGGAGGAGGGCTATAAATTCATTGGTGTCTCTTCTCCTAATCTTATTAGGTAAACCTCTGGGTGGCTTCCTGCGGTCGTGTTCAATGCTTCCTTCGGTCGCGTTCATTGCTTCCTTCGGTCGCGTTC
>CAYRVZ010000185.1:0-6362 GCA_964427815.1 uncultured Saprospiraceae bacterium
TGTTGGCTACCTAGGTTTAAAGAAGAATAGTTAATGGTCTTGAACAGCACTCCATCTACAAACAAGGAGATTTTCTCATCCCCTCGCTCCATCGAAAAGACATGAAATTCATCGTGGTATATGCCATTGAGTAGGGTCTTTGCGGAAGCTGGAGGATATTGATGATTACCCGACGCATTTTTATAGTGGACTGTCCCAGTAATCTTATTGGGCTTCGAACCTCGCAATTCCATAATATCAATCTCTCCACAAGCTGGCCAACCAACGGTACTTTTATTCATGCCCATCATCCAAATGGCTGGCCATATTCCTTTTCCAAAAGGTAGTTTAGCCCGTATATCAATTCGCCCATAAGGAAACAACACCTTATCTTGTGTATTAATTCTAGAAGAGGTATAAATACTTCCCCCGAAGTTTTCTTTTTTTGCCGTAATCGTTAGTAAATCATCGGCTACCACTGCGTTCTTCTCTCGATAATATTGTAGTTCATTATTCCCAAAACCGCTATTTCCTGTTCTATAATTCCAGGCTTCTTCATTTAATTGATTACCCAAAAATTCTTCTTGCCAAAAAAGTGTGTACCCTTCGTACACCAAAGGGCTAATATATCCAAGATATTTTGGCCGTCTAGATTCATCATCTAGTATTTGGATAATGACGTCTTGATTAGGAATACTGGCAAAATCAGCAGAGTCTATTACCAATCGAAACGTTTCATCATCTTCCTTCAGATCATCTTGCAGGATATTTACTACCGCAAAATATTCAATGGTATCCGCTCCTACTTGGTAAGTTAAAGGACTACTCGTCGCGAAAAAATCTTCTTCTGCCGCTGCGGTTGCTGATTCAAAATGATAATAAACGGTTGCCAATTTGTTGCGTTCTCCAGCCATAGAGACTGGCACTAAAAGTACGGTATCTTTTTCCAGTACTTTTATGGTATCCGTTGGTAATAGTATCTTCCCAAAGTTAGTATTAGGTAAGCTGGGTTTTTCTTCCTTTCGACAAGAAAAAAGAGATAGTACAACAACAGCGAACAAGATATTTCTCATATTAATATTTTTTTTAATTTTGTCGATCATCCAAAGTTGGTGCTTTCCATTTGACATTCTTCACAGACCTTTGTTCGGCCTTCTTCAGTGCTTGACCAGAACGCTGTTTGTCAAAAATCATGGCGAAGGTCATAATCAGACTCGTTCCGATGATCACAAACAGTAAGATCCCTGGTTCAAAGCTCTCGACTTCTACCTCCTTTGGAATCGCATAAAACAACAACACTGTTATCAAGCCTCTAGGCCCAATAAACAATTGAGGAATAATATCACGACCCAAGAGCAATCTCAACAAAACAAATCTTATCACATAAATGGATAAAATAATGAGTCCACTGATCATGGCAACTTTTAGGGAAAGCAGCGAAGATAAAACAATGGTGATACCAAAGATAACAAAAAAGAAGGTACGGATGACAAAAGCTGTTTCCCCCGTAATGATATGCAACTCGTGATAGATATGCTTCGCTTTTTCAAAGTCCAAAAACTGCTTTAGCTTTCCAAAAAAGAACAACTTCATATTGGCAATCACCAATCCAAAAATCAAAATGACCAACAGGGCGGATAAGTGATAATGTTTTCCAATACCATACAACAGCAACAAAACAGAAATCAACAAAAACAATTTTACTTGGCTCTTAATCCGTAAAAAAATCAAGATAATAGCATAACTCGCCACTAAAGAAATAACGATAGTTAGCACTAGATTTCCCACAAAACCAGTTAAACCCCCATCGTGTTCTGGGTTCAACTTACCCGTCAAAAAATAGAATAACATAATACCCATAATGTCAGAAAAGGTACTTTCATAGATATGAAACTCCCGTTTTTCATGTGACAAGCTACTGACACTAGGAATAATAATCGCACTAGATAAAATGGATAAAGGCGTCGCATATAACCAAGCCGCTTGCCAATCCATCTCCGGAATATATTCATGTAAAATCCATGCAGCGGCTGCCGTAGAGGCCATCAAACCCACCAAAGCAATAAACAAAGACTTCAGAATGGGCATCAATTTATCACGTGTCAACTTCAATTCTAAAGCGGCCTCTAACACAATCATAATCAAGCCCACAATACCGAGCACTTCCAACACAGGAAAGAAATTTATATCACCGACGTCCATTGATTTCAGCAGATACTGGAGACCGACGCCCAATATAATCAACAATAATACCGAAGGGATATTTGTCTTTTTGGATACTCCATTAAACAAAAAGGAGAGTATCACAATGAGCGATACTGCTATTATTAAGTTATTTGGGCTAAATATTTCCATTGGTCAATTTATTTTTATTTAGGCTAGAAGTAATATCATGGTGCGCCAAAAATAGTATAATATCCTCTACAGTCACCCCTTTTTCTAGGGTCAACTGTAGTTCTTGGTAGGATAAATCGTTGGTGCGTTGGATAGTGGGCTTCTTACTAAAATCCACCATCGGGTTCTCAAATAACAAGTCTAATACTTGGGTTCGTTCAATATCAGACAAAATATAAATCGTCTGTCGTAAAGCACCATCTTCTTTATGCGTAATGCTAAAACCATTTTTTTCTAGTTTATTATAGTGAACAAAACGCTCACCGTCAGTAGTATGCAAAATCACCCCAAAGGATAAAAATGACTCAATGACTCCGGCATAAGCATCTACAATTATATGAGCGCCGACATCAACGAGAGGGTTGGTCCGAAAAAGAATACCATTAAAATAATGCTGAATGTGTCGGTAACCAAGTGCCACTACCACGACCAAAAAAATCGTATGCAGTACTGGATTAATGCCGACAAAAACAACGCCCAAAACCAGGATAGCAAAAGGAATAAAATACAACGCTAAATATTGAATTAGCTTCTTAACCCTTGAGTTCCATCTGTGTGACAAAGCATACAAGCTTGCCCATTTATTCAGCAGCTTAATCAATCCATAAAACAGTAGTAGCAAGAATGCCACTCTAATAAAATACCCCCAAACAAAAATTGGTTCCATGTTCTTTTAGGTTATTGGCAAAACGGCCTTTTGTTTTAGTATCTCTAAGACATCCCCCAAGACAACAGGGTTAATGACCAAAAGAGATCCTTCTCGTAAAATTATTTTTGTGTTAATCAATCTCCTGATAGCAGAGCGATATCGCGCCTCATAAGAGGAAGTGGCAATCTGTTTTAATTCAAAAAAAGTAATTTGCCGATACAGCAAGGTGTGCTTTAAAATGATAACCTCTTCTTTCGAGAAAAAATCATAAAAAGCAAAATCCGCTTTTGAAAATTGAATCTTATTCTCTTCCTTAAAGGTGATGTGGTGCGTCCAACTTTGCAACGCCAACCCAATATTAAAATGTGCTTTTCGCCCTACACCCAAAATTAGACTCTTCAACCTTTCTGTTGCTATTGGCTCGCAGGATTCATCTACTACCACTCTATGAGAGGTCCCATGTCGCAACAAAAATATTTCTTCTAATTCTTCTTTTTTGGCGCTATCCACATTTATAAGTGTATTAAAAACATTCGTAAAATTTAATCGGCTATCCAAATGTGCTTTTAGAATTGGGGTGGTTGAAACAACAACAAAAGCACGCCCTTTAACGGTTTCAATAAAGTCAATTAAAGCCCTTACATTCGAGACCAATGTATATTTTTCATCGCGCCATAATTCGATGTTGTCAATAATGATCACAGGCTGAGTGCTCCTTGCATTATTTGCATTAATATAGACAAGTGCCTCTTTTAAATCTTTCGTCGTTTTAAATTTTCGCCCATCTATCGTTGCATCGCTATTGGGATTAAGTAGTACAATATCTTTTCCAAAAAATTTACTGGCGGTATAATTCAAAAAAGTGGATTTTCCACTGAGGCGTTCACCTGTCACTAAAACGGCTTTATCAAATCCTCCTTTCCATTGATTAATGGCCACAATTATTTTTTGTTCTTGGATTTCTCTAGGCACTAAAAACAGGTCGCCAATAAACCGCTTATTCAAAAAAAGCGCATCATAATGCCCATCAGATTCTTGATACATCCGATGTGCCATACATTGAGCAGACAATTCAATAGGCGTCAAATTTTGCTTATACTTGTCTCCCAAGTTAAAGAAATTTGAGATTTTTGTGAAAGCCGTTCTTATTGGTTTTGCGAAAGCGTCTTTGCTTAAAGGCAAATTATTCTGAAATGGGACTGCCAAAAATTCTTTTCGCTTAAATAGATTTGAAACCAATAACTCATCGTCCAAAATATCAATCTCTTTCACATATTTTTTCAGAGGAGGTTGCGCTTTCTGTTGCTTCCGTTTTAGTACCTTTAAGTCCCTAACAAATATTGGATAAAACTCACTTTCAGTAGCACCTTTTTCCAAGATTTCTAGCAAATGCCTATACGTTTTTTTCATATTAAACATCAACTTATCCTCCAACGCCCACAAATCAACCAAAAATGGTAAAATCCGATAATCCATCCAAAGTTGAATTTTTTCCGAAAGGTCTTCCGAGCGCACCTCCAAAACACCATCCATCGTTCCGATAGGAAGCGTGATGTGAGGCAAAACACTAATTTTTAATTTTACTTCATCATTAAATCCTTTTAACTTACTTGATGAGGTAGGGATAGCCAAAAGCTGATTGTCAATAAATTGTTTGAGATCCTTTTTTGAAGGATTGTTTTGAACTTCTTGCAATAGTTGAGTAATCGAATCCAATATCTTTTGATAAATTTGCTCTACCCCATCCGTGCTTGAAGTAATAAAACGCTGAATCTCTTCAAATACGTTTATGGTTTCAAGCAGCTTCTCTTTAGCGTCTTGAATCATTGCAATCTGTTCGATAATCGTCTGTATCTGAACTTGATATACCTCCCTTGGACTTTGCAATAAGCTCAGACTTCTTTTAAGCTTTTGCGCAGAGGGTAACGTATTAAAAACCTGGCTTATTTGAGCTTCAAGCTCTGTTGTCGCTCCTAATAAAACTGTTTTAGATTGCTCAAAATGTGCTGTTTGGGCGTCTTGCGACAAAACATTGTCTTCTACTCTAAGTGCGCCTTTTATTAGTTCAAACAAGACATCTCTATGCAAAATAGCATAGTCCTTTACCCTTTCGGGCAAAACAAAACTAAAAGCGTAGATAAAAGCTGAATTTTCCGACCCAACACCCGCATCCCCTAATTTAATATAGTTGTCTAAAAATTCTGTGAAGTTCTTATTTATCAACTGGCATAAATCGTCTGCGGTAGCCATATTAGACAACTCTATACGGTACCGATCTACTTGTATTTCCAATTCTCTAGGAGAAAAGTCAGTAGGTACTATGTCATTTGTTTCCATATACATTACAAAATTATCAACCTATTACATTAATATTCTAAAGGCAATGACCTGTCCAACTAATCCAACCAAAAAACCAACAGAGATTTCATTCATTACATGTGCCTTTAATAATAGCCGAGCCGTACCGGTAATCCCAGACAATAACAATACAGAATATAACCAATAATTTAATCCTACACTGTACACCTGCGAACCTAAATGCAAATTAAAACTACTAAAATCAAAAAAGCGGATCATCATAATGGTCAGCATCAACCAGCCACCCATCGCAACACTATGCAAGCTAATCTTCGAAAAGATATTAATAAAAAAAGCAATTAAAACGGAGAGTGTAGCACCCAATACATAGGCACTAAAAAGTGGCGGAATGTCTGGATTGTGATAAAAATTTCGCGCAAGCCATAAATAAAATATAGCAGTCATAATCATTGGCCCTATCCGCATCATCCTATCCTCTTTCAATTCTAAAGAGGGAATCAGCCCCGTCATGACCATCATCACCGTTGCGAAAGCAGGCAATACAAAAGAGGACATCCAAACAACTAGCAACAGCTTCGTGCCCGCCATCGTATCACTATACCCAAACATATACGGGTTAATAATCAATAACATCAATAAGCCATAACTCATCACCATCAAAGGATGAAAAACATATGAAAAAACTTGAGCGCTTACTTTCAACATCTCTATTATTATATACAAAAAAGCCCTTTCGGCAAAGCCGAAAGGGCTTTTTTTGTATTTAGTAAAATTAAGCTTTTCCACTGGAGATAATGTCATCTACCCCATCTTTGGCATCGTAGATTTTCTTTGAAACACTATCCTTAATAGAGCCTAAAGCTTCTTTTGCTTCCGCAAATAATTCGTTATCCGTCACAGCGTCCTTTGCTTTGTTTGCTAGGTCACCAGCTCCTTCCACTAAACCCCCTGCTTTGTCTATCACAGTGTCTTTTGCCTTACTCGCCATGTCGCCAGCTCCTTCCACTAAATCTCCAGCACC
>CAYRVZ010000186.1:0-6329 GCA_964427815.1 uncultured Saprospiraceae bacterium
TTTTGAAATCAACTTGACCTTTTCCTATCACAGAATAAAGTAAAAAAATAGCTAAAATGGTCATTCTATTATTATTCATACTTAGTTTTTACCTGGACTTTTAACCCTTAATCTTAAAAGGTTAAGTTGTCTTGGATTAATAAAATTTAAATTAGCTCCAGTAGCAGAACCAGAACTCATCAGCCCCCAGTTTGAAAATTCTGTAGTTGAAATTGCGGGATCAATTACTCCAACTTTTTCTACCAGAATTCCATTAGTACTATTGGGCTTAGGTACTAGCATAAACCCATGGCCCAATCCAAATTGATGACCAATTCAACAGGTCTGGCAATATTTCAAGACTAATCGTCGCAATACCCCTCCAGGACAATTAAGATTTGAAACAAACACCACATGCTATCGGTCAATTTGATGCTGCAATTTGTCAAATAAACAAACAAGTCCTCTCAAACTAATTCGAGAGGACTTATCTACCTAGAAAAAAGAAAGCTGCTATTTAGTCTTTCTTAAAATCCCTTTTAGGTATCACATGTCCCGTTAGGATGATTTCAGAAACGATGGGTTCTGTATTCGCAACGATGGTTACTTCTACGCGCTCATCCCCATCTTTATCCGTAGAGTCAAAGGTAACGTGTATGACTTCTGTTTGCCCAGGTTTAATCGGAAGGACTGGCCATTCAGGAACGGTACATCCGCATGAACCCGTAGCAATTTCAATCAGCAAGTCGTCATTACCCGTATTGGTAAATCGAAAATCGCGTTTGATGATGACTCCCTCTTTGATGGTTCCAAAATTATACTTTGGATCCTCTAAAGTAAGTCTCGCCAATTTTTTAGTTGGCTTTGGTTGCTGCTTCGTTAAGACTGCTGGTTTAGCCGTCGCAGGCTTGGAAGCTGTATTTACCACCGATTGAGTAGGATTATTTATTTTTTTTTTTTGTGATCCTACTGCTCCTGTTTCTCCCTTCTTTACTGTTTTGGGGATTTTGATTTCTGTCGGACCTGCAATGATTTTAAACTCTGTACGACGATTGAATCGATGCTCTTCATCCGAACATCTTACACCGTTAGAACATTGGTTGAGAATTTGAGATTCACCATAGCCAACGGCTTTGATTCTATCCGATACGACCCCCTTAGCGATTAGCCATTTTTTAGCGGAGTCTGCCCGTCTTTGCGAAAGTTTTTCATTGTAGGTTTTGGTACCTTGGCTATCCGTGTGAGAAGATAATTCAATCACCATGTCAGGGTATTGCTCCATTAAGCCCAGCAAAGTAGTTAAGTCCTCTTCCGCTTCTAGCAAGATTTTATCATCATCAAAATCATAATAAATCCTGTTTAGACGTATCGGCTCATTGATATAGACCGTGACCGTTTCAGGCTCTGGTTCAGGCATTTTTTTCAAATGAAACTCCTTTGAAATGGTTTGTGATTTTTTGACACCTACTGTATTGAAGGTAATGGTGTCTGGATAGTACCCCGGTACATTGACTATAGCGGTATAAGCCTTTTCTAAATTCAATACAAAATTGAAATCGTTACCCACCGTATTTGATTTAGCTTGTGCCTCACCATCTGTTTCTATTAGTTGCACAGCTGCTCCAGATAAAGCCGTTTTGTTTTCACCAAATACTAATGTATTTACATCCACTGCCACTGGCACGACATCCGCTAAAAAGATATCATCGCAACAAGTTTTACTTTTTAGCGAGTTGATACTGGGTCTATTTGAAACCAACGCTCCTTTATATCCAGACTCGTCCACAAAAAATCCAAAATCATCTACACTAGAATTATAACCAGGCCCTAAGTTTTCGGCTTTTGACCAATTTGATCCATTCCAATTA
This sequence comes from uncultured Saprospiraceae bacterium, assembly GCA_964427815.1. Classification (GTDB taxonomy): domain Bacteria; phylum Bacteroidota; class Bacteroidia; order Chitinophagales; family Saprospiraceae; genus HyVt-613. The sequence goes on from CAYRVZ010000186.1 coordinate 1,848, forward strand.
GTTGAATAGATATCTAACCCACCCATCGAAGGACGTCCATTGGTAGAAAACCAAAGCTTCCCATCTCTATAAAAAGGCGTTGCTTCGTCATAAGACGTATTGATATCATCCCCTAAATTAATAGGCATTGCATACGTGCCGTCCCCATTACTGGAACAATAATAAATATCGTCTCCGCCTTTTCCTCCTTCCATATTGGAAACAAAAAAGAGTACTTCTTTTCCGTACAATTCTCCAGGAGCCGGATGTTTAGCAATCCAAGCCCCGTTAGGACCCACTAGCAGGGTAGCTTTCGCAAAACCTTCCCCAACTTTTTCAGCCATATAAATCTCACTAGTACCTAATACATTTCCCGCAAGGGCCGCTCTAGTAAAGAACATCTTAGAGCCATCTGCGGAGAAAGTGCCATTACCCGTATGAAAACCTTTTCTATTGATTTCTTCACTAATAGGTGCTGCTTCCGCAAAACCTTTTTTCTTATCTTCTCCTGATGCTTTATAAATCTTAGCGTGATAATCGCCTTCTTTACCATCCAATACAATGGCCTTCTTCGCTTTCATGGAGCTATAATATAATTCGTTTCCGACAAACCGAGGACTAAATTCGGAAAATTTAGAGTTAACCGTTTTCCCAGCGTTCTTGACTTTTAGTGCCTTATCTTGTTTCATTTTTGACGCAAGTCTAGCCCCTTCAATCTCCAAAGTGGAGCTTGCCTTCAAGGCATCATCTTTACTAATTCCAATAAAAGACTCAAAGCTATTAATGGCATCGGGATAAAAACCGTTGGCTTTCTGTGCCATTGCTAAGTAGTAAAGAGCTATAGGCTGTTTACCTTTTTTGTCGCTTTTAACACAACGGGCAAACCATTTTTCTGCTTTTTTATAATCTCTTAGCATATAATGCAGGTGGGCTATTTTAAACCGCAATGCATTATCTTTTTTCTTTTGCTCCTTGTATGCTCTGTTGTACCAATCGAGTGCATTATAGTAATCTGCTTCCGCCAATTTCTCATCGCCAATTTCTACCATAATACCTTCATCGACGGTACTAGTAGGTTGAGCATAAGTTGAAAAAGAAGTAAAGGCCAGTAAAATTGCAATTATATGAAGTTTCATTGTGTAAGCGTTTTTGTCTTAAGGATTGAGCTGGATAATAGTTTTTTGCGCAAGCATCAGAAACGTGGGCAGAATACTGCTGGGTCAACTGATGGCTTCTTTAAAATCTTAAAGATGTAGTTTGCGGCTATTTCAAAAGCACCGATATTTTTTAGAGCCGAATTCGTACTAGACATGCCAATATCATATGCAAAACCCACATTTAGGTTTTTGTATAAGGCCCCTAGAATCACTTGTCCTGAATCTCCAAAACGATATCCAAGTCCGCCTCTGAATTTCCAATCAGGACTAAATTTATAAGTACCGACACCTTGCAATTCAAATTCTTTCGCAGTGCTTATTTTTTGGAATAAGAATGCTGGAGAGAATATCCATTTTTTGTTCATGTCCACATTTAATTGGCCATGTGCAATCAATCTCATCGGTAATTTAAAGCCAGCTTGGACCAAGCCACTTTTGGGGCTATTGAGGTGGTTCAAACCAATACCGATATTCATATCGGCTTTTTTACTCATTCTGCTGGTTAATGTAATACCTGCATCGATTACTTTGTATTGAGCATCGGTATTTATTTTGCCATAGTCGATGCTTTGCCCACCAGAAAGAATACCATCTTCTAGGATTAATGCTTCTCTATTAACTGAACGTGCCATTAGGCCATATTGTGCACCAATAGAAAAGACTGTTTTTCTTTTTTTATCGAAAGCTAAGTGGTAGGCTAAGGCTAGTTTTGCTCCAGTATTATTTAGACTAGCGGTTCCTGCTTCGTCCTTTATGGCGGTAAGCCCTACTCCTATCCAATCTCTGCCCCGAATATTAAACAAGGGAGCATCTATAAAGACTGAAGGGGTTTTGTATATACTCCACTGGTCTCTATATATCCCTCCTACTCTAATTGTACCGTTGAAAGCACCCGTTTGGGACGGGTTAAAATTCATTGGTGCCATCTGAAATTGAGTGAAGTGAATATCCTGGGCAACTAACTGCCCAGAGAAAAAAGTAAGGAGAATAAAAAGTAAATTTTTAATCATGATTACGGTTTTTGCTTCAAAGTGTATGGTCATCTGTAGTCCTATGCCCATATAAAAATAGGTCGTAGCGAATACAAGATCCAAAGCTAAGCAAAAATAAACAAATTATCCAGTATTCGCATGGATAGTTTATTGAAACCTAGGCTTTTAGCTAAAAATTGACTTAATTTCGACAGGTTAATCCGTTACAAATTGTTAAAATCAGAATTTTCAAGATTATAGGATTCACAGGATCTCGCCAGAAGAATACTCTTGTTTTTGTTTGTGCAAATGCCCAGCATTAATCAATAGATCAAGGTAATCAGGTAAGATTTTATTTTGCCATACTATCATAAATCGGGGGATAGTGTAATCCTGAAAATTCGCAAATTCTGTAAATCCTGATGCCCTACAGCCCTTTTAACACCTCTACAAGGTAAAAGCCAAAAAACAATAACAACAACCACCCTTCCCATCTAGTAATCTTGCGCGAAATAGACATCGTAGCAAGTAAAAGAGATAAGGCCACCATAAAGGGTAAACTGAACTTTAAAATTTCAGGATTAACCTCTACTTTGCCAAAGAATCTAGGAATTCCCAAGACGGCGAAAGTGTTGAAAATATTTGAACCTAGGACATTCCCTACCGCCATGGAAGCACTGCCTTGCTTGACCGCTGTGAGGCTCACAACAATTTCAGGTAACGATGTACCAAAGGCAACGACAGTCAATCCGATAAGATTTTGAGAAACATTTAATTCTTCTGCAAAATAAACAACTGCTTCAATCGTATAAACTGCTCCAAAATAAATCAACCCCATACCCACCAATAATAATAGATAATCTTTCCCAATAGCTTTGGGTCGTTTATCTTTACCTACTCGGTCTTCATCATCTTTCAAAGTATAAAGCAGAAATATCACCACACCCAACAATAATAAAATGGCCTCAAAAATAGAAATCTCCAAATCATACAACACAAAGTACATCAAGAATGAAGAAAAAATCAACATCGGAATATCATTATTCATGATGTCTTTTTCAAATTCAATCTCTCCAGCTATTATAGCAACCAAAGCCAATGCTACCGCTACATTAAAAACATTGGAGCCAATCACATTACCGACAATCATTTCTGATGCTCCCGCATACACAGAGGCAATGGAAGAAGCCAACTCTGGAAGCGAGGTTCCAAAACCAACAATGGTTGCCCCTATGATAAACGGGGAAATACCAAGGGAAAGTCCTATTTTTTCGGCTGAATCGACAAAAAAATCAGCCCCTTTGATTAACCCAAAGAGACTTACCACAAATATTATAGCATAGATACCTAAACTCATTGTTTTCTTTTTTCGGCTGCAAAGGTAAGCCTATTGTTTAATAATTCTAAAAAAAAATCGCCTTTTCATTTTAATCCCGAATTGCAATCAAAGTAGGATACTTTCCTTAGCTTTGCTGCACAATTTTACAACATGAGTCAAAAAAAAATAGGCGACGCTCAAAAAGAAATGTCTATACTTGATCACTTAGATGAATTACGCAAGCATCTCATTCGATCGGTACTAGCGATTATTGTTACGGCGATTGTTGTCTTTTTGTTCAAGGACTTTGTTTTTGACAATCTTATTTTAGGGCCTAAGTCTAAGGACTTTGTGACCTATCGTGTTTTTTGCCAATTGTCAGAAATGCTATGTTTTTCGCCCCCCGAATTCAATTTAATTACAAGACAATTGGGCGAAACTTTTGTGACGCATATGAAGATTTCTCTTTATTTGGGTTTGATTATCTCATTTCCGTATGTTTTTTATCAATTTTGGCTATTTTTAAAACCAGCGCTTTATCCCAATGAGCAAAAAGCGGCGGGTGGGGTTGTTTTTATTTGCTCCCTATTATTTATTTTTGGAATACTGTTTGGCTATTTAATCATTGCTCCTTTTGCCGTGACCTTTTTGGTGGGCTATACGATTAATGGGGTTACAAATGCCCCTACGCTCACCTCCTATGTCAGCTACTTAATAATGTTTACCATTCCGACAGGGATTGTATTTGAATTACCGGTGATTATTTATTTTTTATCCAAGCTCGGATTAGTCACCCCAAAAACGATGAAGACATACCGAAAACATGCCGTTATCATTATTTTAATTTTGGCATCGATCATCACGCCTCCAGATCCGATGACGATGTTCATGATTGCAATGCCACTTTATGGACTCTATGAAATCAGTATTTTTATTTCAGCAAGAGTAGAGCGAAAACTAAAAAAAGCCGAAAATGCCAGAGGTTAAAAAACAACTTTCTTTTCAGTTATCGACCAATTCAACTTTGTTTTTCAAATTGATGTTTCCTCTTTTTTGG
>CAYRVZ010000187.1:0-6311 GCA_964427815.1 uncultured Saprospiraceae bacterium
CTTCGAAAAGCATAATCCGAAACGTGTAATCTCGCTCTGGTCACATCAAAATCATCTGAATAACCTTCCATCGTATAGATATCGACTGCGCCTGGCTTGTATTTTTTGCGATTGGTGTATGATGGGCGCTTGGTGGAAGTGCGGAAGGTGGTGGTTGGGGAGTAGCCAAGTGGCACTTCAAAAGGGCACACGGATTTTTAAGATTTGCTCGGATTTTCACTTTTCAGAAAGCATTCGTGCCATAAAAAGAATAGCCACGAATGCACGAATAAAAAACAATATGAATAATTCCGTCGCTAACTTAACCCAGAAAACAAATCGGGCATCTCCGGCAATGCCTTATGTGCCTGTGGCTCATTGTAATCCGTCCTATTTAATTTGGCCGTTACTGGATAGCTAAGTAATTGATTAGGGGCAATTGATTCTAGTATTACTTGTAAATTTAATATTGAAACACTATCATCAATCCATTCTCTTTGTTTTGCTTTTGTGTCCAAAAGGACAGGCATTCGGTGATGAATGTGTTTTACGTCTTGATGCGCAGGCGCTGTAATGATAGAGAAAGAATAGGCTATTTTTCCTGCTCGTTGATATTGATTCCAGACGCCTGCAAAAACCATTAGCGCTTCATTTTTATAGGAAATTCTGTACGGTATTTTTTGCTTTCCATAAAGCTTCCATTCATAATAACTATCGGCTAATATCAAACATCTATTTTCCCGAAAGGCTTCTTTGAAGGATACTTTTGTATCGATGCTTTCCTTTCTGGCATTGATAAACCTTTTTCCATGGGCAAATTTAGAAACCAAACCAAATTCAAAAGATTGAATTTGGTCAGGATCTTTATTCGTAATAACCAACCCCTGCTGAGTCGGTGCAATATTGTAACACTTCGTCCATTGGTGCGACCATTCAACCTGTTCAAAATGTGCTTGTATTTGCTTTTGCGTTAAAACCAATGAATATCGTCCACACATTCTTTTAAAACATTTGCTTATAAATAGCTTTCAGTTCGTCTAAAGTTTCCTCTTCTTTAATAGTTTTTACGTAATTAGACAAGAGGGTCCGTTGCGCAGCAGGCGCATTAATCATATTATCAGCTATTGTTTTTGTGCAAGCAAAACGACGTTCAGGTGCTTGCTTCATATCAGTTGCCATATTTTTCAATTTTTCAAATAACGAAGGCAATTGCTCAGGTTGTAATTTGGACAGCACGATGACATAATTTCCTATAAAATCTACAGCTTCAAAACCTTTAATTGTAGATAGATTCTTTTCAAAAAACACAAGCTGGTCCTTCGCAGGATTTTTTGCATAAATTTCTGAAACCGAAGCGATTATGCTCTGATTTTTAATATTTTCTAGCGGTTTCAAAGACTTAGCGGCTTTCACGGGATCTATTTTATTCAGGGCTGTCAAAGCGGCTCCAGTAATAGCATAAGCCAAAGTATTATCACTCAATACTCGTTCCATCAAAGGGGTATATTTTACGTCTCCAGTTTCGCCCAGCAGCTTTATGGCTTGCTCTCTAATCTTTACACTTTTATCAGACTGAGCCAGACGTTCTACAATACCGATACTTTCCGTATCAGTACCCAATCCTTCAAGGATATACAAACCCGTCTGCCTAAATTCCCAGAAAGGATCCTTCAAAAGAGACTTGGCAAAACCTTTTAATTCTCCTTTTTCACGTAAGGGAGCAATTAGTTTTTTTACCGCGTTAGCTCTACTCCGATAACTTGGATTGAAATGATACAGTTCTTTCCAAGAAATAGCCGAACGATTCAAGTACTCAATTGTCCCTAATAGCACACCCTCTGGATCTAATTCTACGACGGCAGGTTGATAGTCGATATTACTAAGGGTAAAACTTTGCTTTCTAGTGTTCATTTCAATAGACCTTCTAATTGCTTTTCCTTCACTATTATAAACATCTACTTTCAAAGGAAGCAAAAACACCTCTGGCACATCTGTTCCTTTTTGTACTTGCTCGATGGTCAATGTTAGTGTTTTTGCGGAAGCATCATACGTATGTTTTGCCTCTAATTCAGGGTGCCCAGACTTTTCATACCATTGGTCAAAAAACCAGTGCATATCCATCCCTAATTCATCTTCAAAAGCCATCCTCAATTCGGCCAACTCGATAGAAGAAAGTGAATTAGTAGTCAAGTATCTTTTTAACGAAGCAAAGAAAGCATCATCCCCAACTATGTTGCGCAACATGTGCAAGGTGCATCCCCCTTTGTTATAAGAGTGCCCATCAAACATATCTTCCTTATCCACATAGCGATAGTTAATCAAAGGATGATAAGGCGTATTATTCATATACCCATTCAGTTCTTCAAGTAGGTGCTGGTCTGCCATTTCTTTGCCATGCTTATGTTCAAACCAAAGATACTCGCTGTAATTAGCGAAGCCTTCGTTCAAGGCTGTATTAGCCCAAGACTCACAGGTTACATAATTCCCAAACCAATGGTGAAACATTTCATGGGCAACGATTAATTCATTGCGATGCTGTCCCATCAATTCTCGCTTTGTCCCGTTGACAAATTCTTGAAAAACGACTGCGGTTGTATTTTCCATTGCGCCAGAGACAAAATCTCTTACGACCACTTGATCGTATTTTTGCCAAGGGTAAGGCACGCCTAATAGATCAGAGAAAAATGTCAACATCTCCTTCGTATAAGGAAAAATATCAGTTGCATACTCTTTGTATTGTGACTCCACATAATAGGCAATCGGTTTGCCCTGCCAGGTATCTCTAATCACTTCAAATTCTCCTACTGCCATCATCATCAAATAAGGCGTTTGGGGTATGTCCATCTTCCAAAAGTCTGTGCGCGTTCCATCTTTATTGACAACCCCTCTTTCAAAAACACCGTTTGATAACGTCACAAATTTTTTGGGAACCGTAATAGCAATTTCATGAGTAGCCCGTTCATTTGGGGTATCGATGGTTGGGCACCATTTAGAATTGCTTTCTGTTTCGCCTTGCGTCCAAATTTGAGTTGGTTTTTCTGGATCTGTTTCAGTCGGATCTACAAAGTACAGTCCTTGGTCTGATTGGATAGCAGCACTTCCCCCTTTGGGTCCTTCAGTAGGATGAGCGACATAATCAATATAAATTTTATAGGTCTGGGTACGTTCAAAATACTGACCTAATTCGATGGTAATCTGACGACCATCATACTGATATTTTAAATCCTTACCTGAAGCGTTATTTAGTTTTACTTTCGTAAATGTAAACCCTTTGGCGTCTAAGGCTAGTGTATTTGTAGGATAGAACACGGGTTTGAGGGTCAGAGTCGCTTGACCCATCAACTCCTGTTTAGGAATATCAAAACTTACGGCTAATTTAGAATGTAATAGGTCGTTATCCAATGTTCGTGTACCTTGATAAGCGGGGACGACTATTTTTTCAGGATCTTTATGAATCGGTTTTGCTTTGACCACGTATTCATCCAGTTCTTTGGTTTCCATCTTTGGCGGATTCGTATCCGAGATTGTCGGCTTAGTTGTTGAGCAAGAAGCTAAGAAAAAGGTAGCGAAAAAAAAGAGCAGGATTTTATTCATGATGTTGGGTTAAGCCAATGTAAGCAATACGTACTTTTAAATAAAGAAAGACCGAGTATTATTGTATTTCAGGCAATTCTTTATTTAGTTTTTTGATTAGTTTTTTGATGCCTCTATCAATCTCAGCAAAAGAAAATACTTCTTTACCAATAAAGATGAGGATTATATGTCCTGAAAGATTGGATTCAGTAAGCCTTTCGGAAAAATCACTTTTCCGTAGTCGCCAAGCCTCTTTCATTCTTCTTTTAATCAGGTTTCGGGTGACAGCTTTTTTAAAATGTCTTTTGGAAACGGTAACCGCCGTTTGCAGAGGTATATCCGAAGGAGGCAGCGTGAGGTATATCCCCAACACAGGAAAAGCGGCAACTGATTGGCCGCTTTTAAAGAGCAATTCTATTTGCTTTTTGCTTTTAAGTTTTTCCTTACTAGGGAATTTGAAGGAAGGCATCGCCTAAGCTAGGCTTACTTCTTGTGGAATTCGTCCGACACGGTCAACTTATAGCGACCTTTAGCACGACGACGAGCCAAAACTTTACGTCCATTCTTTGAGCTCATGCGCTCACGAAAGCCGTGTTTATTGGCTCTTTTTCTATTTGAAGGTTGAAATGTCCTTTTCATAATAGGTGTTTTTTACTTATTTGTCTCCAAGGGAGTGCAAAGGTAAGGAATTAGGGTTTAGATTACAAGTAAAATGTAATGTTTTTTGGCGTAAGACCTACATGACGGATTTGTAAAGTCTCGACTAAGCATAATGGCACACAGATAACACGGATTTTTCAGATTTTCACAGATGTCTCCTAAAGGTTTTTGACTTCCCTATTTTTGGCTTTCACCAAAATGTAAAACAAGCCACTTTATATCAGCTGCGCCTACTCTTCAATACGTCCATTGACGGTTCTCAACACGCCCGCTACAGCAGAATCCGCTTTTTTTGCCATCGTCACCGCTTCTTCCAGAATGGCTTTTTTGACTTGAGCATCTTTGATGTCTTTGGCATTTATTTTCACATTGAGCCAAGCACCTTGAACAGCTGTTTTCGCACATAATGCGGCCACGCCAGCGTCTGTGACGGCATTTGGATTACCATTTTTTGCCATCGCTCTAGCTATCGGGATGATATTCAATGCCACCTCCATCGTGCGCAAAGGAACTTTTGTCGCATAGATGGTGGCTTCTTGGATAGCCGTACTACGGGCAGACTTTTCGGCTGAGCTGCCTTTCGGCAAACGAAAAGCTTCCATAATTTTATTAAAAGCATGCGTATCTTCATCTACGAGATGCAACAACTCTTTTTTAATGGATTGAGCTTTCTCAGCGTATCCCGAAAAATGCTTCAAGCGATGCTCCCAGCCTCTTTTTCCTGCGGAAAGATTGGCAACCATCGCACCTAATGCGGCTCCCAATGCACCCACATAAGCAGCAATAGAACCTCCTCCAGGAGCAGGTGCTTCGGATGCCGTCAGATCCGCAAACGATTTCAAATCAAGATCGACTAGCAGATTGCCTTTTTGCTGCAAGCTATATTCAATAATCTTTTGGGCGGGATCGAACGGAGCCAAATCATCTAAACCCAATGATTTTATAGCTATATGCACCAACTCTTTTTCAGAAACGCCTGTAGATCTTTTTTGCGCAAGCAGAAAATACTTTCCTGCATCTGTCAGTACCTGTAAAGGAACCATTCCCACTAACTCTGATCCTGAAACGACCATGCCCCGACGGATAGCACTTTTTTGACTTTCGACAAATGCGAGATGAAGCGGCACTTCCTTAATATCGGTAATATTCATACTCACCTGCGCAATGCCATATTCCTCTATAAACCAACCGATAGCTTTTACTCCCGTTAGCACACCTGGCGTACGCATGGGGTTTCCGTCTTTATCTCTAACAATTTCACCTGTAACGGAATGACCTGTCCTTTTTAGTCGTCCTTTTTCTCTGATGTCAAAGGCTACAGAATTGGCTCGTTTGACAGATGTTGTATTTAGGTTAATATTATAAGCAATTAAAAAATCCCTTACACCTATAACCGTTGCGCCCGCAGAACCAATAGCGGCAGGACCATAGTCAGGCTTCCATTGGGCTTCTTTAATTTTTTTCCCAAAACCTTCGTATTCGCCTGCTCGTATAACGGCAAGATTTTGTCTGTCTGGATGGGTCGCCGCCGCCTCATAAAGATAGATTGGTATTTTTAATTCCCTCCCGACTTTATCCCCTAATTTTTTAGCGTAAGCAACCGTCTCTTCGATAGAAATCCCAGCAATGGGAATGAGTGGGCACACATCAGTTGCACCCATGCGAGGATGTTCACCGCGATGTTTCTTCATGTCGATTAATTCCGCTGCTTTTTGGATACCTCGAAAAGCCGCTTCCACTACATCCTCTGGAGCACCTACAAAAGTGACAACCGTCCTATTGGTCGCCCTGCCTGGATCGACATCTAATAATTGGATACCTTCAACTGTACGAATGGCATCTGTAATTTGTTGAATGACTTGGAGGTCGATCCCTTCGCTAAAGTTAGGGACGCATTCTATGAGTGGTTGCATCGTATAAATTTTGGCTGCAAGTTAAGGCTTTTACGTATAAGCAAACCGCTTTTCTTATTTTCCTGTTAAATATTTTATTTAATATTTTGCAGATGCTGGCAAGATTTTATTTCGCTCAACGATTGACACCATTATCCAATATCGAAGTCTATCCCAATCCCGTCAATGATGAATTAACGGTATTCC
>CAYRVZ010000188.1:0-6296 GCA_964427815.1 uncultured Saprospiraceae bacterium
GCATATCGAACGTATCTATGACCACGCTTTTCAAGTTCTTTATCCAATTCATTTAGGATAATATTTGATAGCAATGGGCTTAGTGGTGCTCCTTGCGGAACTCCTTTCCTACGTTTTTGTAGTTTGCCGTTGATTCGTATCGGCGCTCTAAGAAATGACCGTATCAGCTTCAATGTCATAGGACATTTTACTCTACGAAAAATCAACTCAAGCAAGATGTAGTGTTCGACTTCATCAAAGAATGATTTTAGGTCCATATCCACTATGTCCTGATAGCCTGAATTAATATTTGCTTGGCTTTGTCGTAGAGCTTGATGAGCACTACGGTTCGGTCGGAATCCATAACTGTGTTGTTGAAAATCTCGCTCAAAGATTGGTTGCAATACTTGATGGATTGCTTGTTGAAACACTCTGTCAGTAACTGTTGGAATACCGAGTAATCTCGTCTTCCCGTTACTCTTGGGTATCGCAACACCAAGAATTGGTGAGACTTCGTAACAACCTTGCTCTATTTGTTCAACATATCGTTTCCCATTGGCGTGTAGGTGATGTTGAAGTTCCAAAACGGACATTTCATCTACTCCCGCAGCTCCTTGGTTACCGAATACTTTCAAATAGGCAAACTGCCACTAATGCAGTCGCCTAAATTTATGCTATATATGCTGGGTTGGATGTTTAATTTGAAAAATAAATTCATCAGTAGAAATGTAGGTTATGATATAAAACTAAACAATTCTAAAAGTAAAGAAATGTTAGGTTTGTCCTATACCCCTTTAGAAAAGACCATGAAGATATGATCATACAAATGCAGAAAAGTAAAATTGTAAAATAAATGGAACACATCCACCATTTCTATTTAAAAAAAGTAGGAAAAGGAATTGTTTAATAATAGATTAAAGAAAAAACACGTTAAACAAATGTTGAAAGACAAAAAAACCGAAATCTATACTTTTGAAGTTGGAAAAGTTTGGATCGGAGAAAAAAGACTGAAATAAAAACGTTGGGTAAGTTTGATTACGTATGCTGGAAGTAATCTCAAGGATGCACCAACGACAATCAATACAAATCTACCTGGCTCTGTAGACGGCTCCACCCCTAGTCAATTACAAGCATTGGAAAGGGAAAGGAACGGTATATATAATAAATAACGACAATGAACAGCTTTTATAAAATAGATGGATTAGGCAAAATGGAATACTTGAGTAATCTCTCTTGCTTCTCTAGTTCTGAATCTTATAAAATTGGGCAGTATGAAATATTCATAGGCATTAATTCCTTAGATGAAAAGCTTGCGCAAAATCTACATCCATATATTTTTCTTGTTTTAAAAGATATTAAAAATTTAAATCAAAAAGCAATACTAAAGTTAAGAAAATTATATAACCTAAATAACGATGCGTTTTCAGAAATTATAGTCAATTATATCGATTTTGAAATTAATAAAAACTTTAATTTACTATTCAACCTTCCTGAAGGCGCTCCTATGGAATACTTGAGTGTTAAATTTAATATAAATAAAGAAATAATTGATTCTGGAGGAGGAAATTATTAATACAATAACTAAGCCCTAAGCTCAACACTTTATGTGTAATGTCCCCAAAAAATCAGACGGCGTTGAGAATATTTTTCCCTTAACCTAAATAATAACCGTTTATTCCTTTTCGGGCAACAATCTAAAAGTCATTCGATGTAACGGTGTCGTTCCGTTTTGACGAATAGCGGCACGGTGTGCTTTGGTGGGATAGCCTTTATTGCTTGCCCAAGCATATTCGGGATGTTTTTTGGCAGCCTGTTCCATATACGCGTCACGTGCGGTCTTGGCAAGGACGGAGGCGGCAGCTATAGAAGCGTATTTGCTGTCTCCTTTAATGACGCAAGTATGTTCGATTTTTTGATAAGGATTGAATTTATTTCCATCCACAATAATGTGTTTTGGGCGTATATCTAGTTGATCCAATGCTCGGTGCATAGCCAACAGGGATGCTTGCAAAATGTTAATTTTATCAATTTCTTTGGGCGAAACAAATGCAACGGCATAAGACGAAGCATGCTTTTCGATATAAGTTTTTAGGACTAAACGTTGTTTTTCTGTCAGTTGTTTGGAATCATTCAATAGTGCGTGTTCAAAGTCGTCTGGTAAAATAACGGCTGCTGCAACAACCGGCCCTGCAAGACAACCCCGACCGGCTTCATCACAACCCGCCTCGGGTAGTAGCTGTTCCTGATATTTTAATGGAAGCATTAGGATTCATTTTTAAAATTCTAAATTCTATTCGTCTATTTTTTTGGCGACCACTTTCCGTGTTGTTGGTTGCCATGGGTTCCGTATCTCCTTTGCCAGCTACCTCTAGCCTAGCGGCCGATATTTGATTATTGATTAAATATTGTTTGACGGCAATCGCTCTTGCGATAGATAGTTTATTGTTGTAGTCATCTGTACCCATATCATCTGTATGACCGATAATTTGTATGACCATCGTCGGGTCACTTTTTAAAATAGAGGTCAACTGCTTTAACTCATACTGGGACCGAGGGTGCAAATCTGCCTTGTCAAATTCAAAGTATATGTTGTGCAATGTGATTAGCTTATTGGGCACTAGCACGGCAAATTGTAAGTCATGCTTGTCAACGGGAACAGGGATAATCGGAGGTACTTTTTTAACCACTACATCATCCAAATAAAAATAGGCATACGGATATTTTCCCGTAAGGGCAACCGTCTGATTGTCCAAATAAAAATTACCAATGACGACATATTGACTTGCAGTGTTTGCAACGAATTGGCTATGGAGTTTCGCCCACTTTCCAAAGTAGGACATGGTTTGGTTAAAATTAACAGTCGGTTTCAAAAGGATGCAATCCTCATTTCTGTGTAAAACTCGTTCATCTGAAAAGACAAAACCAATATTATTGACAGGTGTGGAATTCGGCAGTTGGGCGACCTTGACAGAAACTTGATAATTTTGACCCGGCACCAATGGCTCTTTCAATTGTACTTCAATATACTCTTTGCAATGTGGCTTATCCGAATCGCAGCCATAAGTGGTGATTCCCACAAAAGATTTTCCTTCGGGAGATTTGATGTTTCCAAAACCCTTGTCTTTCCAGTTTTGAGGTACTCGAACGTTAGGGCCATAGACATCTGGAGAGGTTTGGGTGGAAGAAAACCAATATTTTTGCACTTTAGAAAAGTGACGTCCAGTATAAAACCAACCAATTGGGAAAGCAGAGTACTCCTCAAAACCTGGGTTTGGGACAATGTTTTTATATTCTTTTTGCGCAAGCCCCTCAAAAGGAAGGCATCCTAATAAGAGCACAAAAGAGGCAAGAATAATAAAATGTTGAATAAAATTTCTCATTCAATTATTGACTAAAAAGAGCCTAAATGACAAAAAAAGCTTATTTATATTGGTATTTTCAATACAAGCCGCCCACTAAGTTAACAGTTATTTGCATCAAAAATTGTACCGAAAGCAGGTTTGTATGCCTAGCCTTCAAGGTGTAATGAAAACCGCTTTAGAAAGTCAGTAATATGCGGGTTTTGTTCCACAAGACCATTTAATTGCTCCGTTTTCGTTACTATTTTTTTGGGTAGATTATCCGCTCTTTTAGGGGCAAGCGTCGGATCTACTTGTATTTCAAGCGTCAATCTGTCATACTGCATTTCAGTTCGCAAAAAATCCATCAATTCTCGTTCCTGTTTGAGGGTTTGGCCCGCATATTCCCCACCTACCCGCACAATAATAGTCTTTTGCTCTAATGTAGGAATAGCGAGTTTTAATACCTGTTTGACGGAAGCTGAAGTTGTTTTTTGGATATATTTTTGCCAAGAAGCTTGTAATACTTCTTGGGTAAGCAAAGGTTTTCTCTCTTTGATTTGGGCTATTTCTTGTGTGGCGGCCGCTTCAAAATCGCTTAGGCTGAGGGATGGTGAAACAGCGGCCTTAGCTTTAGAAGCTTCTTCTTTAGCCGCAGCAGCTGGGGCTTTTGGATCAGTGTATTCAGTCTGCGGATCCTGAATGATGGCCGGGTCGGAGGGGTTATTATGTACAGGAGTTGCCGTTTTCGGAGCTATTGTAGGCTCAGGCTTTTTTTTTTCAGTAGGATGCTGGCTCAAGGTGACAGCCTGTTGAATGTAGGTCAGCTTTATAAGCGCAAGTTCAACATGAAGCCGTTTGTTTCGTGCCATTTTGTAGTCCACGTCGGCCTTATTGATGATGTTCATTGCGGTCAAAATAAAAGACAATGGAGCGGATACGGCTTGTTCTTGATATCGCTTCTTTAAAGTTTCGCCAACATCTAACAAATCAAGGGTCTTTGGATTATTACAGACCAACAAATTGCGCAAATGCCCAGATAATCCATTCAAGAAAATACCTGGCTCGAAACCTTGTCTAACAACCTGATTAAAGGTGAGTAGTGTTGAAGAAATGTCTTCAATAAGCGCCGCATCAATGACCTTGAAATAGTAGTCATAATCGAGGATATTCAAATTCTCAATGACCACCTCATAAGTAATATGTCCCTTGGAGGCTACGGCGATACGGTCAAAAATAGACAATGCATCTCGCAGCGCGCCATCTGCTTTTTGCGCGATCATATTTAGCGCATCGGTATCCGCTTTAATGCCTTCACTTGCTGTAATTTTTTCAAGGTGCGTAACGATATTTTGCACTTGAATTTGTTTAAAATCAAATATCTGGCATCTTGACAAGATGGTTGGAATGATTTTATGCTTTTCGGTGGTGGCCAAAATAAAAATAGCATACGGTGGTGGCTCTTCAAGCGTCTTTAAAAAAGCATTAAAAGCTTGTGAAGATAGCATATGCACCTCATCAATGATGAAAACCTTGTATTTTCCTTGTTGTGGAGGAAACCGAACTTGTTCTATCAAGGATCTGATGTGTTCTACGCTATTGTTTGAGGCGGCATCGAGTTCTATGATGTTGAAGGAGGCACTTTCGTTAAAGGAATTACAGGACGAACAGGCATTACAAGCACTCATGTTTTCGCTAGGCTTTTCGCAGTTTAGGACTTGCGCCAAAATTCTAGCCATGGTCGTTTTACCGACACCTCTAGGCCCTGTAAATAGAAAGGCGTGTGCTATTTGGTTGGTTTTGAGTGCATTACGTAAGGTCTCTGAAACATGACCTTGCCCCACGACTTCGTCGAAGGTTCTAGGTCTGTATTTTCTCGCTGATACTATAAAATCACTCATGGTGCGAAGGTATGAAAAAGTTGGGAAACATATTTGTAAATTAGTAAGTCTGTCTAACTAAATTGGATTTATCAAGGCAAGACCTTAAGTAAGTGTAACCCTTACCCCCTTTCACCCTTTAAAAAAGTATGTGACCATAATTAACCTGTATTTTTCACGTCTAAGTGCAATACTTTTTGCAAATTTGCACTTCATAACTAAACTGTCTTACCTTGCGTAAAAGAACACTCCTAGCGATTTCAATTTTTATGGTGGTATTGATATTAGATCAATGGCTCAAATTTTGGGTCAAAACCAACATGACCATTGGGGATATGTTTCCGATTATTGAAGGAACGGAGAAGGGTTATATCCATTTTATAGAAAACCCAGGCATGGCATTTGGGCTAGAACTAGGCGGTCGAATTGGCAAAGTGCTCCTAACTTTATTGCGTATCGTTTTCATTTTTGCTTTAGGGGGTGCCTTACGTTATTTGATTCGTCAGAAAGCCCCGATGGGTTTTGTCGCAGCTATCAGCTTGATATTGGTGGGTGCCGTTGGTAATATTGTGGACAGTGTTTTTTATGGTGTAATTTTTTCTTCTTCTTATCACAGTGTAGCTAGCTTTCTCCCAGAAGGAGGAGGGTACGGCTCATTATTAGAAGGGAAGGTTGTTGATATGTTTTATTTTCCTTTGATCCGTACAGAGTATCCTAGTTGGGTGCCGGTTTTGGGTGGCAAACCTTTTGAATTCTTTAGGCCGATATTTAATATAGCAGATGCAGCGATTTCTATTGGCGTGATGAGCATCTTCCTTTTTATGCGTAAGACTTTTAATCGTTATGCTAAATTCGAGGACAAGAAGGAAAAACTTGTAGATGTTGATAGTTCAATTAATTAGCTACCCAAACCCCATGAAAATAGTATTCCCCCTCTTGTTGGTCTTGGCTTTTTTTAGCGCAAGCGCCCAAAAAGACTTAACATCTTGTGATTTATTTGCTAAAGAGATCTCTGAGGAGAGATTAAAAAAATACGCTTCTTTTATTGCGAGTGATGTGGTTCAAGGTAGAGAGACAGGGACTGATGGGATTGAAAAAG
>CAYRVZ010000189.1:0-6295 GCA_964427815.1 uncultured Saprospiraceae bacterium
AAATGCATCTGGTGAAGTCAATAAATCAAAATTAGGCTGTAAAGCCTTGAATGGGCGTATTTTCATTTGAATTGGGTTAGCGTTGGTGGAGCTGTTTTGGTAGGGAATTCAAATATATGGGAATTCTAACTAGGTTTCAACCTCTTTTTTGATGCCGAGAATAATGGGTAAACGATAATTGTATATTTACCTATCTTTGCAAAAAAAATTGCGCCATAATATTCTTAAAAACCTGCATACTATAGATTGGTCTTTCGACAAAATGGCCTTGCAAATCTATGCGTATCAGCGCGAAGAGAATCCGGTATATCGAGAATATTTGACCTTAACTAATCAGTTGAATAAAAAGGTCATGCATCGTAAAGAGATTCCTTTTTTGCCTATCGCTTTTTTTAAAACCCATGAAGTAAAAACAGGACATTGGCAGGCAACTAAAGTCTTTGAAAGTAGTGGTACAACGGATGCTAGACCTTCTAGACATTGGGTGAATAATCAAAAGTGGTATTTAGAAAATGCAAAGCATATTTTTGAGGCACAATTTGGTAGCTTAACCAATTTTCATATTTTGGGATTGTTACCTGGGTATCTGGAGCGCTCTACTTCCTCTTTGGTCGCAATGGTTCAGTTTTTTAAGGAGCAATCAGATAGCGCTTTGAGTGGTTTTTATCTTAATGATTTTAAGGGATTAAAAGACGTTTTGGCGCAAGCAAAAAAAACAAAGAAGAAAGTATTATTAATAGGAGTCAGTTTTGGGCTATTGGATTTTGCGGAAGCATATCCTAATTTGGATCTCGCTCATTGCATCATTATGGAAACGGGTGGGATGAAGGGGAGAAGAAAAGAGATGATTAGACAAGATTTGCACCGACAATTGCAAAATGCTTTCAATGTGCCTATTATCCACTCTGAATACGGAATGACTGAATTATTTTCTCAAGCCTATGCTCAAGGAGAGCTTTTCATACCAGGTAAAACAATGAAAATTGCTTTGAGAGAATTCAATGACCCATTTGCTATAAGTTCTCATGGTCAAACAGGTCTAATAAATATTATAGATCTAGCCAATTTTGATACCTGTAGCTTTATTGCAACCGATGATATTGGACGCGTCTATCAAGATGGAAGCTTTGAGGTGCTCGGACGCTATGACCACAGCGATATGCGTGGCTGTAATCTAATGATATCTGACTTGTAGCGGAACTTACTCACAAAGTAAATAAATCGGACCGACCTCAATTTCATTACTCTTATGACCCGCCCGATCTTCGATGTACAATGTATAATACAGCGTGTCTTGTGTCTTTGAGGCAGACAGCCCACATGGACCCGTACCATCATCAAATAGACAACAAGAAGTATATAGCTTTAAATCTACGGTTCCTGATATTCCATTTCCAGCACCTTCTGTTGGAACCATGGGTAGTTTGTAGGTATTACCTTCAAATCCATCTCGGGAGTCAATTAGAAATACATTTGGGGATTCCTGCTCTCCGTCTGAGCCTAGGTCCCCATCCCCATCTGTAAAAGAAAATTGGACAAAAAGGGTATCCTCATTTTGACTACCTTGCTTCAAATATTGCTTGCTCATGCTTACAAACTTTATCTCGGGTTCTACAGGATAATCTGGAGGTTCTACACATCCGAAAATAAAAGTAAGTACCACAAAAAGAAATAGCAATCGATACATAAATAGTGTTTAGTGAAACTAAGATAATAGGCTTTTTATCAGAAAGCAACTCATCTGAAGGATTAATACTAAAACTTAGCAAACACGCCACCAAGTACATTCAATCCATAGACCTTATAGCCATTCCAACGTTGTCGTTTATTATTAAGTAGGTTGTTGACATCTAAGAAGATGCCGATTTGCTCGGTGACGAAATATTCTGCACCAAAACTCAAATCAAGTAATGCACCTAGATTGTCCACTTTGCGATCTGCTATAGTTTTAAAGGCAGCTCCATTTGCAATATATAGTTCGCCTCTTACTTTAAGCTTCTGATCAGGCATTCTATAAATGGCACTAATATTAGATTCTAGATTCGGTAGATGCCATGCCTTCTTCTCATTCTTTGGGCTGAATACAGACTGACTCAAAGTCCCGACTAACTCAAATCCTTTAAACAAAGAAAATTTAGTAGAACCTTCAATATAAAAAATATTAACGGTGTCGTACAAAATGTTAAAACGCTTTGTATCTACTGTGTCATTCAAAAATAAAGCTAAATCTTTAGCATTCTTGTAGCCTAGTTGTGCAGAATATTCTGCCCCTCTAAAACTACCTCGAATTCCACCATAATACTTGGTGTATTTTGTATTTCGTAGGGGTACATTTGAGATAATAAAAGGATTGTATTTAGACAAAGTACGCAGGGTGTTTTTTTGCAAATCACCATCCCATCCTGCAAATGCAGTCAAACTGCTTCCAATAATATTCAAGGAAAGTTCAATGTCCGGAAAAACCGTAAACTCATCTTTATGAGATACAATATTACCCCCAGCCTTCAAAGAAAACTTCTCTCCATGATAGGTAAAAGAAGGTTTGAAATAAATATTATTTAATTTTTGAACGGCCGTATCTTTAAAAGAGGTAAAATCACTAATTACATCTAGTTTGATGGGATGCTTACCTCCAATCCACTTGGTCCCACCCAATCCTAAAACATAATTTTGCTCCTTACTGGCGTAATTATCCTTGAAGAAACTTAAATCACCCGTTACGCGATAGTCAATATCACCTGATAATCTTTCTTCATTCCCAAGCCCCAATTTGATGGTAAAATCAGAAAAAATCTGCTTAACCGTGGCAGCATTAAAGGTTTCTTTTTCATGGTCATAGCCATAGAAGTGCAATAAGTGCCTATCAAAACCAAGTCCTGCTGTCAACCCAATATTGGATTCAGAACTGTACTTTCCTTCTATTTCGGCAAGACTCCTAGCAAATTTTTTGTTGGCGACATTTTTGAAATTTGCACCATGATGCTTGGCATGTACATTGATGCGCAACGGCTCTCCACCAAAATAATAACCTGCTTCGGCATACGGTGAAGCTGGAATACCATATCCCGCCTTGACATAGCCTTTATAAACTGGAGGCAGTTTATCTTTCCGCATTCCTATCGGACGAATTTTAGGATCGGGATGTAAGATTTCAAGGTTTTTGGTTGGCAAAGAATACGTTAACTCCACCGTGCTTCGATCCTCTTTGGGTAATGTTCCCGCAGTAGATTGCTTCTTGGTATCCAACAAGGTCGCCTCAAACCTTTTCAAGACCTCTACTTGTTCTGCAGGTAAGTCAGGGCCTTGTGCTTGCGCAAAAAAGGGAAAGACCAAGAGGGCTAGAATGAATGAAAATTTATATTGCATGATTTATCTTTTTTGTCTGATTGATTGAATTTGTCGAAAGACAATTAAATTAGTTAGGGGCTTCTAATTCCAAAAGGTCGCCATCGTTATCACCACCTTTTAATAATCGGGTGCTGCTTTCGTCCTTGATTTTGACTAGCTTTAACTTAGATTTTGCCTCCTTTAATAACTTAGGATCATCCTGAAAATTTTCAATGACAGCCTCCAAAGCAGCCTGTGCGCTCGTATAGTTGCCCTGCTCCGTTAAGATGTCTGCATATAGGATCAAGCTTTTGGCAATCCAGTAGTCATGACCTTGACTTTCCGTAGTAGCCTTTTGGCAAATGGAAGAAGCAATGTCCAATTCACGTCGGATATAGTAGATATAAGCAATCAAATAGCGGGCTTCTGCAGTCTGTACATTATCACTCATACGAGTCACTTTGTTAAAGGCTGTTGTTGCCGCATCATAATTCTTATTATCAAAAGCCACTTTTCCAGAATAGAAATAAGCCCCAGCTTTTTGTAATTTATCTGCATTCGGATTGTTGGCAATTTTTTCAGCCATTGCTTTGACCGCCTTTTCATCATGAATCCGATACGCAGATTCCAATGCTCCTTTTTGTG
The DNA here is from genome assembly GCA_964427815.1 of uncultured Saprospiraceae bacterium. GTDB lineage: Bacteria > Bacteroidota > Bacteroidia > Chitinophagales > Saprospiraceae > HyVt-613. The sequence continues at coordinate 3,973 of CAYRVZ010000189.1, forward strand.
CATCTAATTTTTTCTCTGGCGTATTAGCCGCCGCCTCCCACTTCTTATACAGACGAAATGCTCTAGGAAAATCCTCTTTAATATTATATGCAATAGTCGCGGCTTTTTCAACAGCTTTGAGATAATAATTGCTATTTCCTTTATCAACAATGGCCTCAAAATCAGCCAAAGCCTTATCATACTTTTTTAATTGACCATACGATTCCCCTCTATGAAAATAAGCAACCAAAGCATTCTTTCCACTTGGAAACTTTTTTAGATACTTAGTAAAACCTTTTATCGCTTTGGCATAGTTTCCATTCTCAAACTGGGTCTCTGCTGAGGTGAAATTAAGGGCTTCTTTTTCAGATTCTGTAACTTTATATCCGACAGACTCCATATATTCATAGAACTTATCAGCTTGATTTAATTCACTTACATAGATTTCTTTCAATGCATCATACGCACTAGTGGACTCACTTGCTGAAGGATTATTGGTAAAAACGCGCTTGTAATAATCTGCCGCAACCTCATAACGATCATTATTATATTCTATCAAGCCCAAACGCAATAAAGCTTGGTTAATCAAATTTGATTTTCTATCGTAATCCTTCACTAACTTTTTTAAAGGAATTCTTGCTTGTTGGTTTTTATCAATCTCCATATATGTAACACCCGTCTGGAATAGGGCATCATCAGCATAAGGGGAGTTAGGATAATTTTTTGCAAGATTTTCCATCGCGATTATCTTATCCAATGTCTTGCCTCTTAGGCCTTGGACAATGGCTTTTTGATACAGCGCATAGACAAAGTCTGGATATCTCTTCTTCACTGCCTCATCATATAATTTTACGGACTTTTTATATTTGTTCTTCTTAAAATAACAATCTCCTTCTCGGACAATCGCATCTCCTAGCATCTTGTTTTTGACAAAATCATTCTCGATCAGACCAGATTGTCTGCGTATCTCCGCACTGGTTGCCTGAAAATACTTCAAGGCCTTATCATAATTTTTTAACTTCAAGTAATTGTAGCCTTGCGTATAGTTACCGGCATAGATGGATGATTCTTCTGGTAGATTTCCTAGACTTTTTGCTTTCGCCAAAAAACTTCCCATCTTTGATTTAGATTGTGAATACTTACCTTGTTGATGTAAGATTTCACCTTCCCAAAAATAAGCCAAAGCCGTAGAGTAGGGGTCATTTGCTTTGGAACGAGATTTCTGAAAAAACTTGAGTGCCTTGTCTTTCTGATGATTATTATACAACTGAATACCCCGATACAAAGCGACTTTTTGATACGTCTCTTTCATCTTTTGAGTATTGGCCTCCTCGGGTAGATTATCTAAAATATTCAAGGCTCTAGCATAATCTCTTGTGTTTAAGAAAATGGCACTCATGAATTTTTGGGACTCTGTACCATACTTTTTATTACTAGACAATTTCTGAAAAGTACTCAAGGCATCCATATCATAGCCTAATTCATAGGATAATTTGCCATAATTATAAAAGGCATCAATACGCAGTTTTTGGTCAAAATCCATATTGGCAGCTTTCTTCAAGGCAATTCTAGCATCATTCTTTTTACCAATTTTAATATTACAATCTGCAAGATAGTACATGGCTAATTGCCCGATTTTCGATTTTTGTCGTGTCAACTGAGAGAAATTCTTAATCGCTTTCTCACAATTGCCCGTATTGTATTGAGTAAAGGCTAGCTGATAAAAATCCTCTGGGGACATTTTATTTAATTTCTTGGCAGCAGCTTCCATGTAGGGTAGTGCTTTTTCAAACTCACCTTTGGCGTAATAAGACTTGCCGATCAAGAAATTAATGTCGCCTTTTTTACGTATATTACTGAGCTTGACTCGCTTGGTTGCATACTCGATCACCTCATCATACTTGCCTTGGCTAAAATATATTTGGGCTAGATAAAAAGGAATGTGCGGAGCATATTTCCTAGAGTTTTCTACTGTTTTAAAAGCAGTAGTAGCCTCATCAAATTTACCTCCAAAGAAAGCGATCATCCCATGATAATAATTAGCAGGGTAGAAGTACTTACTCTCTTTATTAGCTTTCGCTTGCGCAAAATAGGAATCAGCCCGAGTGAATTTTTTCTGAACAAAATAGCAGTAACCCATCTTAAAATTAGCTTCAGCCATCTGTGGGCGACTCAAATCCGATGGATTCAACAGCGCAAAATAAGTAGAGGCCTCTTTGTACTTCTTACTATTATAAAAATAATTGGCTATCTCAAAGGCAGCCTTTGCTGCGGCTGGACTGGGGGAATTATCCGCAAGGAAGGTTGAAACCAATCTTTCTGCATCTGGCTGCTTTAAATTAAC
>CAYRVZ010000190.1:0-6283 GCA_964427815.1 uncultured Saprospiraceae bacterium
TAAAACCTCATCTGTCTGCGTGTTTTCATGTATTCGGTTGATGCTTCCTTTCGGAAAATAAATTGGGTTCATTGAAGTGATAACGAAAGTTTGGCCTGTTTAGTGGCTATTCCAAATGCCAATAGGTCCTAGACTACTCTTTTATTATTTTACCACGAATGAGGGTTTGGGTTCCTTGCCGGATTTCATAGAATATCATACCGCTAGGCAATGTTTTTATATTCAAATCATTCTTTCCTGATTGAATAGCATTCTTTTGCATGAAATGCCCCAATATATCATAAAAATGGATTTGTGTATTGGCTAAGTCTTCTTTCAAATCTATCGTCAAAACAGTAGCCACTGGATTGGGGTAAAGAGCGATATTGATAGGGTCTAAAATCACAGGAGATTCACCCACGAAGCAGGCGCCATTGTTGAAAACATAAACGCCATTGCATGTTGCTTCGCAAGCATTTACATAAGTCACAGAGTCTATTCCACAAACAGGTTCTTCTATTGTTGGGCAACCACAATCTCGGCAAGGATATTCCATCAAAAAATACTGTTTTTCGGTGCCTGGATTTAAGCTCATCTTTCCATTCCAAGGGTGAAAATAAGCATAGTCATTGTCAGCAGTATTGTCTCCACACCAAGAGCAATCGTCAAAAAATCCATAGGATAAAGCGGCACCACTTTGCCATACTAAATCTCCTTCAGAAGCCGCATCACTTAACCCAACATAGGCTAATTCAAAAATTTGACCCTGCAAAAATTCATTTTCTGCTTGGGTTTCAATACTCGTTAACTGGCCGCCATATTCGGCACAGATAGCCAGCGCTTCTTCATAAGTCGCCTTAACTTTGGATTGAAAATAATTATGTCCTTTGAAGGTGCCTGAAAAATGAAACTTGTAGCGACTAAAATGACAACTGCCAAGCCCTCCTCCATTACTCGCAACCTTAATCAGCATAGAACAATGTGCTTCATTGCCGCAGTCATCTTGGGCTTTGTATCCGACTGCATACGTTCCGAAAGGAAAAAAAGTACCCGATGGTTGCCCTACGGTAAGACTCAATTGAACATCGCCACAATCAGATACGGCGGTAGGTTCTGTCCAGTTGCCAATGCCTCCTCCTGCGGTTTCTTGAACAACTATTTCGACGGTATGTGTTGGGCAAGTTAGCGTTAATTTTTTATCGGCCATGGATCCTTCTGTAAAAAATACGGGAGAACTGGTCAAAACTATTCCTTGCGAACTAGTCATGGTTTCTGTTTTGGTCTCCCCATAATCCCAGTCTTTTTGAAATAATTGATTTGGGACATTAGCTGGAAAAGAATAGGTCGCCGAAGCCACTTCTGATAAGTCGATGGTGGTCTCTGCCCAAAGTACATAAATTCGATCCCCATTTTTGCGGTGGTAAGCACCTCCTCGTACGCCTTGCGGTAAATTTAAGGCTGTAGTCTTGGCGGTGTCTTTTGAGGCTCCATACATTAGATCTGTAAACGTACGGTAGGCAATACCTTCCTCCGTAATAACTTGTGTGTAGGGTACGATCGTATTCAAGTTTTTGTATAGACCCATTAGGTCAAATTCACCTACGGCATCTTCCTCTTTGCGTCGTTCGCCCAAATCATAGATGTGTGTCTGAATGACGTTATTGTCAAGCGAATAGAGCGCCGCTTTTAGTAGATAATTGCGTTGTACGATGTCTGAGCCAAATGATTCCCCAAATGTCTTTCTCGATACATTTATCTCTGTGACGGTCAATAACTTTTTGGGATGTACAACTCCATCATAACCATACTGCGCTAGTAATACGACTCGATTAGCGATACGTTCGCCATAGCCATCTACGGCTGCATCTGAATGTCTAAAATAATCAAATGCTTGTGTGTCATTATTCCATTTTCGGATACTGCCATCTATGCTCGGATAGACATGGAAGCCCATAATGTCAAAATATGCTCCCCCCTTTAGCGGGTAGTCTTCAGTAATACTGCCATCAGGATTGTCGGTGTTGCGAAGGATGGCATCCAAAAAACTATCATTTCCAACACCCGACAAAACGATATAATCGTTTGGTTGTACAGTCTTGATAACCTCATAAGTGATACGCATCATGCGGATATAATTCAAAACAGGAGCCCGAATGATGATGTCACAGGGATCTGGATTATTCTCCCACCAGTTGCCAGCTTGGCCAGGCTGCAACCAACTCTTAAACCCCGACAAATCAAATCCAGGTTCATTCCAAACCTCCCAAAAACGAATGTCATCCCCAAATTTTTGCGCAAGCGTATAGATATACTTGGCATAATAGTTTTGGTCATTGACGGGCGTGCCATTTTCGCCATTGTCCCAGATGGGTTCATATAGGTTCAAAAACATTTGCGTTTCTACATCATCTCCAGCACAATAGTCTATCGTATCTCGATGATCGGGATGGGCATATCCTACAAACAAAGTATTGTCCTCCAAGCCTGATGCCCGATAATATTCATAAACGGGCTTCCAAGCGTCATAATTCCAAACGAGCGCAAATGATTCGGGCAATCCACCTCTAAATGCCTTGACTCCAGCTCCTTTTACCCCGACTGCTGGATTGCCTGCCGCTAAATCCGTCAATGAGTAATTGTCCCAATTGCCTCCATAATAACCAGGGTTGGCACCAGGGCGGTAGTGACCGTCATAAGGTGTAATGGTGTCATTGGCGGTATAGTTTACTTGCGTAAAACCCTGTTGGAATAAGGTTAAAAATAGTAAGACTAGAAGGTTTTTCATTTTTAATGTTTGAGTAAGATGGGGTGATAATAGGTAGATGCTGCCCAAAGTTAAGTATAATTAAGCAATCTTATATCAAATTGTTTAATTGAGGGCATCCACTTTTCCTAGTTGGTAACCAAGTGTGCGCCTTTTTACTAGAAAATTCTTTGCCGATAACAATAATATCATTGGAATCAAACATGTCTGATAGCCGTAGACTTAACTTAAATAGTTCAGTATCCCAGCCCTTTGATGGGCTTTTAAAAGCCCATCAAAGGGCTGGCAACCTCCGCCAAATTCCTTAGGGCTTTTTCTTCCTAATGTTTTGTGTGGATGGTAATTATTGGCAACCTCAATCAAGAAAAATTCTCGGTAAGTCTATACTTGTATATTTTAAAATAATAAATTCTTTAAAAAGGGCATTACATACCATCCCATTAGAAATCCGATTGGGATTCCAATTAGACCTGAACCTAATGCTTTTTTTGCTTTGTTAGGAAATGCTTTTTTGTAAAAAAAGTAAAGAATAAAACCAATTGGCGGGATGATGCTTGATATTATTTTGAGCGGTCTGCTTAATTCGTCTGTAGGTTTCATACTAATTATTTTTATAAAATTGACCGTGAAACCCAAATGGAATATGTTGTGGTAAGTTCACTCTTGCCATTTCGGTGAAGGTCTGTGCATTCATTATGTGCATAAATGAGTTGCCTGACTTTCCATCTAAAAAAACGGTTAATAGTACACCTTCATCTTCTGCCTTAGCATTTGGATGTGCTACAAAAATAGGTTCTCCCGGAAAAGTGTTCTCTTCTATCCAATACACCACTTTCCGATTTTTTACGTCCATTTTTATTAGTCTATCAAAGAATTTTGAAGCTCTTAACTGCGATGGCCCATAAGTAAACTGATATTCTTTTTCATTGTTATTTTTATAATTAATAGTTTCTAACTCTATAAAATCATCAAATAACTTCTCTTTGAACACTTTGTTTTTATGTAAATCAACTGTAAATCTCGAAAAGGAGTTATACTCATCAATGCTCTGTCCTTTTTCTAGTATATTATCTACTCGCATGTCATTGATGTTAGAAGTTGAAAAATATGGCATATCTATAATTATTTTTTCGTTTTGTTCAAATGAATTGGCAGTATGTCCAAAGTTTAAAGCTTCTTTAAAATGTATAGTGTTTACTTTGCCTGTTTGTTTATGAACTACAATAAAATTCGTACCTTTTTCCGGTTTCCATTCTAATGCATCTAGGTAAGATGACTGCATTATTAGTTTTCGCTTATTTAATAGCCAAGGAATTTCTATGAATACAATATAATTTTGAGTAGTTGAAAATGAATGAATATCAGACATGTGCTTTGTTTTGACCTTGGCAACCAACTTCCTTTCTTTAGAGCCTTTAGGAATTTTAAAAAACTGATATTCATTCTTTATAAAATTAAAGCCTATATTATAAATATCACCTGTCGTAGTGTCAAGGCTTGGATGCGGTGTCTGTCCTGTTAAGTTAATTTCATTTCCATCTAAAAATTCATATTTCTTTATCGTATTTAAGTTGTTTGTGTCAATGTGATAATGTGCTTGTCCTCCTGTAATAGCAAGTAAATCATTTTTTATTTTCATAAAATTCACATTTACATTATCCGACATTTTTGGCGTTTTAAGTCGAATAAAATCGATTATTTTCTTGAGTTTAGTTCTATGGTCTGTGCCATATTCAGTTGCAATCATTTTTTTTTCTTGATTGCTTTTGGTATATATTTCGGTAGCAACAAACTTATTTTGATAAGACATTTTTCCATGGTCAAAAACAAATTTACTCACCATTGCAGGGCCATCAAACCAATGCACCAATTTCTTATTTGGGTACTCAAATTTTCCAGGCCCATTTCGATATAATGTGCCATTTAGCCAATTTGGTATTTTTCCTTTACTTGGTAAGTCTATTTCGTTGATTTCATTTTCTTGATTCGCAAATCCTTTCTTATACATACTTTGTTGATTTAATGATACCACAAAAGTATGTTAAAACTAAAATTTAAACCTTTCCAATCTTGCTAAGTAATTTATAGGTAAAAAACTATAGAATAGGCACGTGAATTTTAGTAAGCAATTCGTCAGGGGATGTCGTCCTAAAATCGTTTAAGAAATGGTCAAATAATACTTCTTCACGTAAGTTTATTTTTTTAGGAATGATATAATCTCTGAATATTTGGTCGTAAACAGCCTCTAAATTTTTATAATCACCTTTGTATGTAAAACACATTGATTTACCACCTGAGATTTTTTTTACGACTAATCTATTGTGTTTGATTTCTTGTTGAATACTAATACAAGCATCATATCTGATATGCTTTTTTGATGTTATTGAAGGGTCATCCCAAGTAATACCGTACATTTTAGTTTGTGATGTAATTATATCTTCTTGTTGGGCAAATTGTATTAATTCTCTCCATACAATGGCTTTGTTTTCTATTCCTTTTGATTGATTACACAGAACTAAAATTGGCTGAATTGTTTCAATATCGACAATTAAGTCAAATTTTAGGTTAGCTTTTTTTATGCTCTTTGTTTTAGGTAAAATAGGGCTTTTGCGAAATGCAGATGGCGATACGCCAAACTGTTTTTTAAAACTTTTATTAAATGAAGTCGGTGTTTCATAACCAATCTTGTAGGCTATCTCCGTAATAGAATTATCAGAGTATTTTAGTAGTTTGGCACCGGTTTCTACCTTTATACGATTAATATATACTCCTAAAGGTTCTCCTAAGTATGCTTTTATTAACCTATGAAAATGATGTTTTGATACAAATGCAATAGAAGCCAATTTTTCTAAGTCTAATTTTTCATCCAAATGAAAGTGGATATACTTTAGGACTTCATTAAATCGTTGATAGTAGGTTTTCATGTTTTGATACGATGTGATTTGCTGATGGAAAAATGCTCTTTTGTTTTTGGTTTGTGTATTGGCAAAAAACAAAAACAAATGTGCAATTCGTGTAGTTGGCTTTTTCGCTTGTTGACAAGAGCTGTCTTACCCAAATTTTTTCAAAATAATCTATTTTTAAAGCACACTGCAGCCATTTAGGCTATTTTTAATTTCACCTTCGCAAGATAAGGAATTCCAAAATATTTTGAGTCTTCCAAATGACTTAAATAACTCCAATTATCCAAAATAAACAAAATACAGCATTTTAACCGCTTTTTTAGCTCAATGATACTAAAATATACACCACCAAACGTGCTAAGGGTCAGACCGTCCATCAGCTTCATTTCTTTTAACAAAGAAACAAAGTAGCGAAAGGAATACTAGTCATTATCGTACTTATCGCAAAGAAAAATTAACTATCTTTGCTACGATTATTACTAGAATCTAATAAAACATACAATATGCCAGGATTTGAACTATTTGGGGAGGCGGAGCGAAAAGAAGTAAATGATGTCCTTGAGAGTGGTGTCTTGATGCGCTACGGCTTTGATGGAATGAGAAACGGGCATTGGAAGGCGAAAGAGTTGGAAAAGGA